>JBDSTJ010000459.1:0-11696 GCA_039928335.1 Streptosporangiaceae bacterium
GGCGTGTCGGCCAGGACCGTCCTCGTGACCTCCTGCGCCCTCGCCGCCGCGCTGTACGTCCTGGCGGGCCTAATGGTCGAACCCGACCAGCGCCTGTGGGTCGTCGGCCTCAAGACCCTCCCGGTCCGAGGCGGCGGCCCGCATCGCCAGGCCGAACCGGGTGTGCCGGAAGACCAGGAACAACGCCACGACCGCGGCGAACGCCACGGCCGGTATGACGAGCTGGCGCAGCTGGACCTCGTCGCCGGCAACCGCGACGGGGTGCAGCCCGAGGTGGCCGGGCGACAGGAGCAGGCCGGCCGACCCCGCGACCAGGAGGGTGCCGGCTGCGGTGGCGAGGCGGGGCCAGGAGTAGCCGGGCCGGACGGCGAAGCGATGGACGATGACGAGGCCGAGGGCCACCAGTATCAGGACCGAGCCGCTGCTCAGCCCGGCTGCCAGGGAGCCCGTCACTCGCGCCGGCCGGCTTCGTCGATGCGCAGGTCACCGAGCTCGGCCGCCGGCCGGTCCACCACGATCTTCCCGTCGGCCAGGACGTAGCCGTGGTTGGCGACGGGCAGCGCCAGCGCGGTGTTGCGTTCCGCCAGCAACATCGTGGTGCCCTGGTCGTTGATCTCGATGAGGGTCTGGGCGAGCTCGCCGACCTGGTCTGGGTCGAGGCCGAGGCTCGGCTCGTCCAGGAGCAGCACGGCCGGGTCGGACATGAGCGCGCGGCCGATGGCCAGCGGCTCACGGTCCCGCACGGGAAGCCGGTCGGCTGTCCGCTTCCGGACGCCGTGCAGCCGGGGGAAGAGTTCGTACACCCGGTCGAGGTTCTCCTTGAGGTGGGAGTGGTTGGTGTGCGCGCCGAGGCGCAGGTTCTCCTCGACGGTCAGTTCCGCGCAGATCCGGCGGCCCTCGAGCACCTGGCCGACGCCGTGCCGGATGATCCCGCCGGGGGCGAGCCCGGTGAGCGGGCTGCCGTTCAGCTCGATCGTGCCCCGGGTGATCGCACCGTCGTGCAGGCCGAGCAGGCCGGAGACGGCCCGCAGCAGGGTGGTCTTGCCCGCGCCGTCCGGCCCGAGCAGGACCGTGATCCGGCCCTTGGCCACCTGGAGCTCGATCCCGTGCAGCACCGGGCCGCAGCCGTCATAACCGACTTCGAGATCGTGCACCGCCAGCATGCTGATCACCCTCCGGAGGCGAATTGTGGTGTGCACGTCACGATGGAACGAGAGTGCCGGGCGGACAAGGTCTAGCCGTTCACCTGGCCGTTGCTATTCGATAACGGGCATCTGTCGCTCGGTTGTTTTGGTCGCTACGCTGCCCGTCATGTCACGCCACAGATCGGCTCCGGGGCACCGCGGCCCCATCGTGATGTCGATGGCGGTGATGGGAGTGGTCGTCGCCCTGGGGATCGTCGGGGGTTACACCCTGTACCGGGGCCTCGCGAACTCCGCCGGGGACTCCCCGGCGCCGGCTCCGACCAGGATCGTCCAGCGGGCCGAGGCCTCCCCGTCGCCCCTCGTCGTGAAGGCCCCGAACGCCCCCTGCCACCTGGTCATCCTGGATCGGGACCGCAACTCGATCATCAAGGATCTCGAACCCAGTGAGATCTATGAGTTCCAGGAGGAGGAGTTCCAGGGCACGGTGTGCGCCGGCGCCGAGGTCTACGTCAACGGGGTGCGGCAGACCCCGACCCCGATCCCGTCGCAGGACAGCGGGAGCTTCGCTAACTGACCGGGCAGTCCGCCCCGTCGCAGATCATCTTGACCAGCAGGTCCTGAAAGATGCGTTGGGTCTGCTCGGCGTCCCTGGAGACGTAGACGCCGCCGTTGGTGGCTGCCGCGATCCGCTTGAGCGGCGCCTCCTTGATGTCGGGACCGTAGGCCCCGATGACCACACTGACCGGTTCTTTCGGGTCGTACAGCTTCTTGAGCTGGGTGATCAGGTCGTTGAGGGTCAGCCCGCCGTAGGGGTTCTGGTTGATCCCGTCGGTGAACACCAGGACCGAGTTGTAGACGTCCGGCTGGTAGACCCGGGAGACCTCCCTGTAGGCGGCGAGGACCGTGTCGTACAGGCCGGTGTAGGTGCCCGGGATCGGCTTGGCGCCGCCGAGCCGCCGGATCAGGTCGGCGCGGTGCCTTCCGCTGACCGGGCGGATCGGCAGGATCTGCCGGTAGTGCTTCGCGCCGTCGACTCTGGTGGAGAACTCCCACAGGCCCATCGACACGAACGGCGGGGTGAGCGCGAAGCTCTTCTGTATCTGCGCGGTCAGCGCCTTGATCCGGGTGATATCGGTGCCGGGGACGAGCTGCGACATCGACGGGGACACGTCCAGGACGTTCAGCATCCTGGCTCCGAGCTGCACCCGGTTCCACATCTTGCGGATCTTCAGGGTCATCTCGGGGTCGGCCGGGGAGAGCTTCTTCGGCCCCTTGAGGTCAACGCCGGTGCGCGGGCTGAGGCCTGCGGGCGGCTCGCCGGAGGCGGTGCGGAAGCCGAGCCGGGTGAAGTCGGTGCCGACGAGCGCGGCGCCGAGAGTCCTGGCGGCGGCCGCCTTGCCGGGGTCGCCGGTGGTCACCAGGAACGGGTAGTCCAGGGAGAGGGTGCCCTCGACCGGGTTCGCGGCGATGATTTTGCCCTTGCTCGCCAGGACGGCCTGCTCGCTCATGATGCCGATCGTCGGCCTGGTCGCCGCCATCGCCTTGGGGACGCTCTTCACCGCCAGCGTCCGCACGGTCATGGTCGCGGTCGCGAAGCGCTGCAGTCCCGGTTTGCCCTTGCCGGCGAGCTGCTGGGCGGCGAGCAGGGTGATCAGTCCGGCGGAGTCCACGCCGGGATCGGGGATGGCCATGGTCGGCCCCTGCAGGGCGGCCTGGACTGCGCTCATGTCGGCGGGCAGCAGGTCGAGCCAGGACACCTTCCTGCCGGATTTCGCCAGCTGCACCGCGAGCGGGGCCGGCACCCCGAACACGATGGGGGAGGTGGCGAGCGACCTGCCCCGACCGGGGACGAGGGCCGCTCCCGCGGCGGTGCGGCGGGCCTGGGCGATCCACAGCGAGGAGTCGGGGATCCAGGCGTCGGCGGTCGGGGTCGAGGGGTCCTTGAGGGTCCCGGCGAGGATGTCCGCGATCTTGGCGGCCGAGCGGGGGATCACGTTGACCTTGCACTCGCCCGAGCTGGCGACCGCCTGGAGCGCGGGTGCGAGCTCGGGTGCGACCACGAGGTTGAGCGCGGCGCAGTCCTCCTTCCCACCGGGCGTCGGGCTGGAGGAACATGCGACGGCCCCCGCCATCAGCATCACGGTGAGAACGGTGGATACGGTCGTTCCTGGCATGCCGGTTCCCTTCGCAGGCGCGGTGCGCCGCACTGTAGCGGAAACCAAGCAAGTGCTTGTGCATAACAGGCGAACGCCCGAGCCGTCATTTCGGCACCCGGCCGATCACAGCACCGAACCGGGCGGTAAACGGCACGGAAAGTCGGTACCTTGTTGATCCTCAAGGGCGCGCCGGACGAGATTCAGTGAGGTTGACCGATGACGTGGACCATCGTGACCGCAGCGGTGACACTCGCCGCCACGGGGCTTCCCGGAACGGCGCCCGCGGTGAGGTTCCTGCCCGCCGACAGCGGGGCGAGGATCATCGCCCAGCACAGGACCGGCACCCGCCAGCTCGACCTCACCGTGAAGTCGCCGGCGTTGCCGAAGGCGGTGAAGGTCCGGGTCCTGCTGCCCAAGGGATGGAAGGCCAGGACCAGGACCACCTGGCCGGTGGTGTTCGCCTACCAGGGCGGCCAGGACGACTACACGTCGTGGTCCAAGAACTCCCGCATCAGGAAGCTCGCGGCGAAGTACAAGGTCATCGTGGTGATGCCGGAGGCCGCCGACGGCAGTTATACCGACTGGTACAACTACGGCAAGGGCGGCAGGCCCAAGTGGGAGACCTTCCACACCGCCGACGTGGTCCAGCTCATCGCGCGCAACTACCATGCCAACCGGATGCGGGCGGCGATCGGCGACTCGGCCGGCGGCCTGGGCGCGATCGCCTATGCCGCGCGGCACCGGGGCCTGTTCAGGTACGTGGCCTCGCTGAGCGGCGTGCTGTCGCTGCGTTCACCGGGAATGCCGGAACTGGCGATGCTCACCAACGCCAGCAACGGCCAGGACCCGTTCGCGATCTGGGGCATCCCGCACATCGACGAGGCCAACTGGAAGAAGCACGACCCGGTCTACCTCGCGCCCCGGCTGCGCGGGACGGGGATCTTCTTCTCGGCCGGCACCACCGGCAGGCCCGGCCCCGGCGACCCGAAGGTCGGGCCGATCGACATCGGCCTGGTCGGCGAGGCGGCCGTCGGCCACTCCAACCGCGAGTTCAAGGCCAGGCTGGACCAGTTGGGGATCCCCTACCGGTCCAGCCTGTACGGCGACGGGCGGCACAACTGGCCCGCCTGGAACCGGGTGGTTCCCAAGGTCTGGCCCACGCTCATGAAGGCCGTCCGCGCCAAGAAGGCCTGACCTACAGCACGTCGGTGTAGGCGAGGGCGAAGACCAGGGCGGGCAGCAGGAACAGCTTGCCCACCAGGAGCATGCCCTTGCCGATGTCCTTGGGCTCCCGGGCCCTGCCCAGGTACCTGTGGTAGAGCCAGACGTAGATCGGAGTGCACACGGCCTGGAACCAGACCATCCAGCTGGGGAACATGGTGCCCTGCGCGGCCAGCACGATCGACAGCAGCCAGTAGCCGGTCCAGCTGGCCAGGCCGATCTGGTAGGTGCGGTCCGCGCCGAACACCACGGCGGTGGTGGTGTAGCCGCTCTCCCGGTCGCTCGCGATGTCGGGGATCATGGTCGGGGTGTAGAGCGCGATCTCGATGAGGAGCACGGCCGCGGCGACGATCCAGGGGAAGCTGTCGAGTGGTTTGACCACGGCCCAGCCGCCCAGGACGGGGAAGGCCCCGAGCGCGATGCAGTTGCTGAGGATGTCCAGGCCGGGCCGGTTCTTGCACTTGAGCGGCGGGACGCTGTAGATCCAGCCGCAGACGATGAAGCCCAGGGCCGCCAGGGCCGCTCCGGGCCGCACCGCATAGGAGATCGCGAGCGCGACGGCGACCGCGCCGTAGGCGGCGATCACCGCACCGCGCACCGACAACCGGCCGCTGGTGAGCGGGGTGTCCTTGCGCGGGTTGAGCAGGTCGCCCTCGTAGTCGTAGGCGTCGTTGATGGCGAGGACCGCCAGCCAGACCAGCGGACCCCACACCACGAAACCGACCAGCAGGCCCAGGATGTTGGGCCCCAGAAACTCCCGCGCGGCCAGGACATAGCCGAGGTAGAAGGGGACCAGGGACACGATGAAGATGCCCGGTCGGGAGATCTCCCACAGGTCACGGACCAACTGGCCCGTTCGCTGAAGAGTGCTGGTCGAATCCACGGTCACCATAAGTCGCCTCGCGATTAACTTGCGTAGTTTGTCGCAAATATGGAGGCTGAGGTTACACACTCGATGGACCGACCGCAATTATCCAAAATCGACAAATTCCCCGGGAAAATCATACGAACCAACACCACGGGCCGGGGTCCCGATGCTGGTTACGCAGCAGTATCATCCGGTCACAGGTTTATTACCGGCCAGTACAATAAAGGAGGCTCAGTGCTGGGAGTGCGCCCTCGAATTGGCGCAGGTGGAGCGGAGTCCGGGCCATACCGGACCTGACTCTCTCAGTCAAGGCCCGCGTGATCCGGCAGGTTCACTGGTACCGCTTGCCGGTGCGGTGGGACAGGCGGCCGGTGAGACTGCGCGGCACGAACCTGCCGAGGGCCACCATGGCCTTGTACTGGCCGCCGGGCACGCTGACCTGCCGGCCCCGCCTGAGGTCCTGGAGCGCGGCGTCGACGACCCGGTCGGGGTCAAGCCACAGGGCGTCGGGGATCCCGGTGACATCGACCTGGGCGCGCTGGTGGAACTCGGTGTGCACGAACCCGGGGCACAGGGCCATGACCTTGACGTTCGTCCCCTGCATGTCGCGGGCGACGCCCACGCTGAAGCTGAGGATCCACGCCTTCGTCGCGCCGTAGGTGCCGACGGAGAAGAACCCCGCGACCGACCCGACATTGACGACGGCCCCCCTGCCGCGCTCGCGCATGCCGGGGATGGCGGCGTAGGTGAGACGCAGGACGACCTCGCAGTGCACCTTGAGCATGCGCAACTCGTCCTCGACCGGCACCTCGAGGAACGCGCCGCGGCTGTTGCCGAAACCCGCGTTGTTGACGAGGACGTCGACACCCTCCCGGAGCCGCTCCTCGACCATGACGATGCCCCTGTCGTCGGCGAGGTCGGCCTGCAGGACCTCGACCTTCACGCCGTAGCGGGCGGTGACCTCCTCGGCCATGGCGTCCAGGCGACCGAGGTCGCGGGCGACCAGGACGAGGTCGAGCCCGTCCCGGGCGAAACGGCGGGTGAAGGCGGCACCGATGCCCGCCGTGGCTCCGGTGATCAGTGCGGTCGGCATGCCCCTACCCTATGGAGAAGTCGGCCGGATCGGGACGACGGGTCGCCCGGCGGTAGACGAAGGTGTAGCCGGGCCAGTTGTTCACGTGCCTGCCCTCGGCGGTCTGGTACCAGCTCGTGCAGCCCGAGGTCCAGATCGTGCCCCGCATCCGCCGCTGGAGCTCCCGGTTGAACCGGGACTGCACGTCGGCCCTGACCTCCAGGGTCCGGCCGGTGGCCAGGCAGGCCAGCACGTATCTGAACTGGCTCTCCAGCATGTAGACGATCGAGTTGTGCCCGAGGTTGGTGTTCGGCCCGTACAGCAGGTAGAGGTTCGGGAAGCCGTGCACGGTCAGGCCCAGGTAGGCCTCGGCCCCGGACTTCCACGCCTCGGTCAGCTCGCGGCCGTCACGGCCGGTGATCCGCATCGGGGCCAGGAACGCGGTCGACTGGAACCCGGTGCCGAAGATGATCGTGTCCACCTCGTGGACCGTGCCGTCCTCGGTGACGATCGCGTTCTGTCGTATCTCGGTGATGGCGTCGGTGACCAGGTCGACCGTGGGCCTGCGCAGGGCCGGATAGTAGTCGTCGGAGATCAGCACCCGTTTGCAGCCGAGGGGGTAGTCGGGGATCAGCTTCCTGCGGAGGTCCCGTTCGGGGACCGCCTTCCTGAGCGTGCGCCGGAACGAGCGCTCCATCAGCTTGAGTGCCTTCGGGAAGGTGACGAAACCGAGCGCGCGGGACTCCAGCGCCAGATAGATCCGCAGCCGCTCGAGCAGGTGCAGCGGCCGGAACCTGCTGATGAGGGCGTGACGGCCGTACTCCCGGTCCGGCTTGGGGATCACATAGGGCGCGGTGCGCTGGAACACGTGCAGCCGGGCGGCCCGCGCGGCGACGTGCGGGACGAACTGGACCGCGCTCGCGCCGGTGCCGATGACGGCGACCCGTTCGCCGGCCAGGTCGTGGCCGTGGTCCCACCGGGCCGAGTGGAACGTGGTGCCGGTGAAGGTGCCCAGGCCCGGCAGGTCGGGCAGGGCGGGCCGGTTGAGCTGGCCGCAGGCCGAGACGAGCACGGCCGCCCTGAGGTCGCCGTGGGTGGTGCGGATCAGCCAGCCGTCGTCGTAGGTGGCTTCGAGGACCTCGGTGCAGAATCTGGTGCGCTCCCGGAGCCGGTGCCGGTCGGCGCAGCCGCGGAGGTAGTCGAGGATCTCCTCCTGCCCGGCGAACCGGCGGCTCCAGTCGGACGTGTGCTCGAAGGAGAAGGAGTACAGGTGGGCGGGGACGTCGCAGGCCGCGCCGGGATAGACGTTGTCGCGCCAGGTTCCGCCGAGGTCGGAGCTCTTCTCCAGGATGACGAAGTCGATGCCGGCCCGTTTCAGCAGGATGGCCAGGCCGATGCCGCCGAACCCCGCTCCGATGATCGCCACTCTGTGCCGGGAGGAAGTGTCCACTTGCGCATCCTGCTGTGGATCGCCGGGCGCGTCCAGCCCCGGTCAGATAATGATCATTAAAGTGAGTCGTCGACAGCTTTCCGGAGAGGTGCAATTTGCCCTTACTTGGGGAATGTTATTCTTCGGCGGATACGAGGAGAATGGCGGAGCGCTGAATGCGACGTGCGGGGTGGTTCGGAGCCGGGGCCGTTGCGGCGCTTTCGGGACTGGCCGCGACGATAGCGCCCGGTGGGCGGACCAGCGCGCCGGCCGGTGCCGACGACGGGGCCGTGGTGGTGGGGGAGCGGCGGCGCAGCAGACGGATGCTCGACCTGACGGTCCACTCGCCGGTTATCGAGCAGAAACAGCACGTCAGGCTGCTGCTGCCGCCGGGTTGGTCACCGGCGGCCGACCGGACCTGGCCGGTGCTGTGGCTGCTGCACGGCGAGATGGACGACTACACCGCCTGGACGGAGAATACCGACCTCGCGGAGCTTACCGAAGGAAAAGAACTCATCGTCGTCATGCCGGACGGTGGCGGGTGTGTTTCGTATACGGATTGGTGGAACCGAGGCGACGCCGGAAAGCCGAAGTGGGAGACTTTCCACCTGACCGAACTCCGGCAGATTCTCGAACGCGGTTATCGGGCCGGTTCCGGCCGCTGCGTCGCCGGCAATTCGATGGGCGGCCTCGGCGCGATGTCCTATGCGGCCCGGCACCGGGGCATGTTCCGGTCGGCCGCCTCCTTCAGCGGCGCGCTCCACACCCTGTACGAGAACGAGGCGGGCCTGGACGCCGTCGACCTGCACCGGCTGGTCACCGAGGTCGGCTGCCCCGGGCTCGACTGGCGCCGGATCCGGGGCCACCCGTACGCGCAGCGGCCCATCTGGCGGCAGCACAACCCCTTCGACCTGGCGGCCCAGCTGTCCAACGTAGGGCTCTATATCTCCGCGGGGTCCGGCCGTCCCGGCCCGCTCGACGCGCTGCCCCGCGACGACGACGTGGTCGAGGCGTTGATGAGCACCGTCGGCCTGATGTTCGCCGGCAAGCTCAGCAAGCGCGGTATCCCGGCGGTCACCCACTTCTACGACGGCTCGCACGGCTGGCCCTACTGGGAGCGCGAACTGCACGCCGCACTGCCGGTCCTGCTGGACGCCCTGGATCAGTGACCGCAGCCAGGCCCGGTGCCGTGGTCGTGCGGGACGGTCTCCAGGGCGGCCACGTGCCGTGGCCCGTGCGCCTCACCGCAGTGGGCCTCGTCCTCCTGCGGATGGTCGACCTCGAGCGTGGTGTGGGTGATCTCGTACGTCACCCGCAGCATCTCCTGCAGTTCCCGGCGCACGGCGTGGCAGTCGCCGCCCGGTTCGACCAGCACATGGGCCGACAGCGCCGGATAACCCGAGGTCACCTGCCAGACGTGCAGGTCGTGCACCTCCACCACACACGGCGACCCGGCCATCGTCGCGCCGATCTCGGCGGGGTCCATGCCCTCGGGTGCGGCCTCCATCAGGATCCGGCCCGCGTCGCGGATGAGCCCTGACCCCGCCCTGACCATGAGGACGGAGACGATCAGCGTGGCGACCGCGTCGGCCTGCTGCCAGCCGAAGACCAGCACGGCCAGGCCGGCGGCCGCCGTCGCGACGAAGGCGAACATGTCGTTGAGGATGTGCTGGTAGGCGCCCTCGACGTTGAGGCTCCGCCGGTCGGCCCGGCTGATCAGCCAGCCTGCGGCGAGGTTGACCACGATCCCGGCGACCGCGGTGGCCAGGACCAGTCCGCCCGCGACCACCGGCGGGTCGAGGAGCCGCCGGACCCCTTCGTACAGGAAGAAGGCGGCCAGCAGGATCAGGGTCAGCCCGTTGAGCTGGGCCGACAGGATCTCCGATCGTTTCAGCCCGTAGGTGTAGCCGCCGCGCGGTGGCCGGGCGGCCAGCCGCATCGCGACCAGGGCCAGCACGAGCGAGAAGGCGTCAGTCAGCATGTGCGCCGCGTCCGACAGCAGTGCGAGGGAGCGCGCGATGAGCCCGACGACGACCTCGCCGGCCATGAACGCGAGGATCAGTCCGAGGGCCGCCAGGAGGTAGCGGCGGTCCGAATCCTCCTTGAGGCCGTGCCCGTGCCCGTGACCCGCACCCATCTGCCCGCTCCGTTCCTCGCCTCACCAACCAGGGTAGCGACCGGGTGCCTACCTCTTCCGGCTGGTGGGGCGAGGTAGCCGGAAAATGTCAGTGCGGCTCGATAGATTCGACTATGTGAGCGAACGATGGGCGCGTGGACAAGTGCTGGGGCTGGCGCCGGACGCCCCCTCGCAGAAGGCCGCCGGCAGTCTCGCCAAGCCGGCCAAGTGGCCCTCCTCGGGCTGCGATGAGAACGCCGTCTGGGGGGAGTGCCAGGGCAGTGGACGGACTGCCTACAAGACGATCGTCGACCTGACCGAACCCGCCTTCAAGTGCAGCTGCCCGAGCCGCAAGTTCCCCTGCAAGCACGGCCTGGCGCTGATGCTCCTGTGGAGCGACGGCGACGTGACCGAGGGCTCCCGCCCCGGCTGGGCGGCCGAATGGTTGGATCAGCGGCAACAGCGGGCCGAGAAGACCACCGAACGCCGCGAGGCCAGGGAGAAGGACCCGCGCACCGCCGAACTCCGCGAACAGCAGGTCGACGACGGGGTGGCGGAGTTCGCCCGCTGGCTGTCCGACCAGGTCGCCCACGGCCTGGCCGCGGCGGAGCGCGCACCCTACGCGCTCTGGGACGACGCCGCCCGGCGCCTGGTCGACGCCAAGGCCCCCGCGTTGGCCGGGCGGGTCAAGGGCCTGGCGGCCATCCCCCGGCGGGGTGAGGGCTGGCCCGACCGGCTGCTCGAGGAGTACGGCCTGCTGCACCTCCTGGTCCGGGCGCACCAGCGCAGGTCGGACCTGTCCGAGACCCTCCAGGCGACCGTGCGGTCCAAGGTCGGCTTCACCCTCACCCAGGACGAGGTCCTGGCCGGGGAACGGCTGCGCGACCACTGGTATGTCGCGGGCCTGTACGACGCACAGCAGGAACAGCTGACCACCCGCCGGGTGTGGCTGCGCGGCCAGCACACCGGCCGCTCCGCCATGGTCCTGTCCTTCGCGCCCGCGGGCCGGGTCCTGGACACCTCCCTGGTCGTCGGCAGCGTCCTCGACGCCGAACTGGCCTTCTACCCGGGGGCCCAGCCGCTGCGGGCCGTCGTCGCCGACCGGCACGGCGTGCCGCACCTGGCACCACCGCGCGGGACCTCCGTCTCGGGCCTGCTCGAGGAGTACGCGGCCGCCCTGGCCCGTGACCCCTGGCTCGACCGGTGGCCGGCGGTCCTGGACGGCGTACGGCTCGGTCGCGGCAACGTCCTCGTGGATGCCCACGGCGCCGCGATCCCGCTGCTGACCCCGGACCCGTGGCGGCTGCTGGCGGTCTCCGGCGGCGGGCCGATCACGGTCGCGGGCGAGTGGACCCCGGCCGGGCTGCGGCCCCTGTCGGCCTGGAGCGCCGAGGAGGGCGTGGTGGTCCTTTCATGAACACGCACAGCGAGAAAGGGGTGGCCGGCCGATGACGGTCTGGACCGAGCATGTGACCGCCGCGCTGCTGGGAACGCAGCGGCGGCCCCCGCCGCGGCTGCCGGGGATACCCGAGACGACCGAGGATCCGGCGGCGCGGCTGCTCGACCAGGCCGGGCTGCTCGCGGTGCAGAAGCGCGCCGGGCACAGGCCGGCCGATGCCGAGCCGATCGCGCCCGCGCCCGCCGAGAGCACCCGGCCGGTGCCGGCGGCCGCCGCGCGGCGGCTGGAGC
>JBDSTJ010000460.1:0-3432 GCA_039928335.1 Streptosporangiaceae bacterium
CCCGACGCGGGTTCGCCGGGCGGGATCAGGCCGAGGGGTCCAGGCCGGGGATCAGACCTTCGCGGAAGGCGTCGACGAACAGTTCGTGGTCGTCGCGGACCACGTCGGCGTAGCCCATGCCGAAACCGACCATCGCGGCGACAAAGGCCGTCTCGTCCTGGCCGATCACCTCGTCGATGGCGTTCTCGACCTGGAAGGCGACGAGGGCCTGGTCGGAGTCCCTGTCAGAGACACAGTGGATCTTGGCGGTGGCCCGGCCCAGGTCGGCCAGCAGGTCGACCATCTCAGCCGGCTCGGTCAGCGTCGACCAGTCCAGGTCCGCCTCGTAGGGCGAGAGCTCCTGGACGACGAACCCGACGCCGTCAATCTCGGTGTAGCCCAGCCACGGGTCGGTGTTGGCCTGCAGCGCCCGGCGGGACAGGGCCGTCCGGTGCCCGTGGTGCCGGAAGAAACCGGCGATCGCCGGGTCGTCGACCACCCGTGACGGGGCGGCCACGTTCCCCTGCTTGAGCGAGAGGATCACGTCGTTCTCCAGGGCCTGGCTGTGCCCCTCCACCAGGATGTTGTAGGCCGTCAGCCCCGCCGAGCCGATCCCGAAGCCCGACGCGCCCACCACGTCCTTGATCTTGTAGGTGAGGCCGCCGAACCGCTTGTCCCGCGGGATGGTCTCCAGGTAGCGCTCGTAGGCGGCCTCGACCACGGCCCGTTCCTCCTCGCCGAGACGGCGCACGCCGGCCCGCGACCGGAAGTTCCGTTCGTGCTGGTCGACGATGGTCATCCGGTCCAGGAGGTCGATCCGGGTCGACGACAGCGCCTCGATCAGCACCTCCCGGACATGCCCGGTCGCGGTGTCCAGGGTCAGCGCCCACCTCTCGTCGGGCTCGGACCGGACATAGAACCGCACCTGGTCGACATAGGCCAGAACGAACGTCTCGATCAGCAGTGTGATGTCGGCGTCGGAGATCGCCTTGCCCCAGGCCATCAGTGCCACGCTCGCCACCAGCCGCTTCACGTCCCAGGTGAAGTGCCCCACGTAGGCTTCGTCGAAGTCGTTCACATCGAAGACGAAGACCCCGTCGTCGTTCATGTACGTGCCGAAGTTCTGGGCGTGCAGGTCCCCCTGGATCCACACCCGGCTGGTCCGCTCGTCCGCCCACGGGTCGTCGTCGTGCACGATGTCGGCGTAGAAGATCGGGGCGCTGCCCCGATAGAACGCGAACGGGTCCGAGGCCATCTTGCGGAACCGCCGCCGAAACTCCGCGGGGCTGCGCCGCATCAGCGGTGCGAACGCCCCCACCAGTACGTCCACCAGCTCGGCCTGGCGTTCTTTGGCGTCCCGGGAACGCAGGTCTGCGACGAGGTCGGTCATTCAGGGGTCCTCTCAAGGGTGAGTACAAGCATCGCGCATCCTCCCACCGCGGACACGCTTTTCCCGATCGAACGCCGAGGTCGGCGACCTGCGGCACCCTGGCGCGGACCGGCGCTGAGCAATGGGCGCGCGAAAGCTGAGCAATGGCTGCTCAGGTGGCCGGAGGGGTCCGGGCGGTTGACTCCGTAGTGCCGGAGAACACCGGCACGAACCGAGGAGAACGACATGGGATTCATCAAGCAGTGGAAGCAACTGGCGGGCGTCGCCAACGAGATGCCGGCCATGATGAACCAGGCGCAGCAGCTCCAGGCGCAGGCGGCCCAGATGCAGGCCGGCCAGTACGGCATGATCCCGCAGCCGACCGCGCCCGCCGACAACGACCCGAGAATGCTGCCCATCGAGGGCGTCAGCCTCCCCCTCTACGCCCAGATCTCCAAGGTCGCCGCGACCCGCGGCCTGGACGTCGCCGGTCTCGCCGCCCACGTCGCCGCCCTGGGGCACGACCCGGCAGCCTGGACGCGTGCGACCGAGGGCTGGAACGCTCGGTTCAAGGGCGACATGGCCCTGGCCACCCTCTTCGGCCGGCTCTACCAGGAAGCGAAGGTCTGACCATGGGCATGATCCGTTCGCTCCTTCAGATCAACAAGCAGGCCAAGGAGATCGGGAAGACCTACGACCCGGTCGCCCAGGCCCGCAACGGGCTGCAGATGATGCAGGCCGCCACCGCCCAGCTCGCCCAGCAGAACTCCACCGCGCACCTGGCCGTGACCGGCGCTCCCGGATCGGCGACGATCCTGCGGGTCACCGACACCGGCACCCGGATCAACCACGAGCCGATGGTCGAGCTGGAACTGCTGGTGACCTTCGGTGCCAGGCCCCCGTACCCTGTGACACTGCGGAGCGTCGTCCCGATCATCGCCCAGGGCCGGCTGTCTCCCGGGCAGGTCGTCGCGGTCCGCGTCGACCAGGCCCAGCCGCACCAGGCAGTGGTCATGTGGGCCGAGCGGTGAGCCGGTCCGGCAGGGAGGCACACGTGAGCGACTTGTACGACACCATCGGCGGCCAGCGGGGCATGCGGACCGCGGTGGACGTCTTCTATCGCCGCGTCCTGGCCGACCCTGCCCTGAAGCCCTTCTTCGCGGGCATCGACCTGGGACGGCTCGCAGCCCACCAGCGGGCGTTCCTGGCGTCCGCGCTGGGCGGACCCGACCTGTACGGGGGCCTCGAGCTGGCCACGGCCCACGAGGGCCTGCAGATCGACGACGCGGCCTTCGACGGGGTCACTGACCACCTGCTGGGCACCCTGCGCGACCTCGGCGCCGACAGCGACGTCCGCCAGGCGGTCTCCGACCGGCTGGAGGCCTACCGGTCTGCGGTGGTCACACTGCGTCCTGACTCACACCAGTCCTGCGTCAGGCCGTCCTGAGCGCGGTCGCCAGCTCGCTGCGGCTGCCGACGCCGAGCTTGGTGTAGGCGTTCTGCAGGTGGTTGTTGACGGTCCTGATCGACAGGACGAGCCGGTCGGCGATCTGCTTGCTGGTGCAGCCCTCGGCCGCGAGCAGGCAGATCTCCCGTTCCCGCTGGGTCAGCGGGACGGTCCGGCCTTCGACGGTGGCCAGTTCGGGCGTACGGGCCCCTTCACAGCTCGCGGCCAGTGTCGCGGCACGGGCGAGGGCCCCGGCCGCCCTGCGCTGATCTCCGTCGGCCTGCCACAGGCCCGCGGCCGTCGTCATGGCCTCCGCCGCGTACAGGCTCGCGCCCATCGCGGCGAACCGGTCAGCGGTCTCCTCCAGCAGCACCGGATCACGGCGGGCCGCCCCCCGGGCGTGCGCGGCGCGGGCCTCGATCATCGGGCTGTCGCAACGCAGCGCCAGCTCGTCCAGCCCGGCCACGACCGCCTCCGGCGCACCGAGCCGGACGACGTCGTGCAGCAGCTCCGCGCGGCCGGCGTACCGGTCGTTCATCTCCCCGGCGGCGGCCAGGAGAAGGTCCCGGGCGGTGCTCAGCTCCCCGCCCACCGCGAGGGTCCAGGCTCTGGCCTGGGCGACCATCCCGACCGAACC
>JBDSTJ010000461.1:0-3271 GCA_039928335.1 Streptosporangiaceae bacterium
CAGAACGCCAGGACGGCCCGCCGCAAGCGCAGAACCCTGTCGATCACCGCTGCCGCCTCGGCGTTCGTGCTGCTCAGCTCCGGCGCGGCCTGGGCGTTCCAGGACTACCTCCACGGCAAGGTCAAGACCGTGGACATCGCGGTCGGCGGCGACCACTCGGGTCCCAAGGGCGCGATGAACATCCTGCTGGCCGGGGTGGACCGCCGCGACGGGATGAGCCTCAGCGACATCCGCAAGCTGCACCTGGGCCGGGAGCAGGGAGCCAGGTCCGACACGATGATGCTGATGCACGTGTCGAAGGATCACGACAAGGTGACGATTGTCAGCCTGCCGCGCGACACCCTTGTCACCATTCCCGCACACGGCACGTCCCGGGCCCAGAAGGGCAAGCTCACCTGGGCCTACTCCTACGGTGGCGCGCAGTTGATGAAGGACACCATCGAGAACCTCACCGGGGTGACGATCGACCACTACGTCGAGGTCAACTTCCTCGGCTTCCTCAAGGTCGTCGACGCGGTCGGCGGGGTCAACGTCTGCACACCCACCGCGATCAACGACCGGGACAGCGGGCTGCGGCTCACCCCCGGCACCCACCATGTCGACGGCGCGCAGGCCCTGGCCTTCGCCCGCGCCCGGCACGGGCTCGGCGAGGACATCGGCCGGATGCAGCGCCAGCAGGAGTTCATGTCCTCGCTGATGAACCAGGCCATCGGCAAGATCAAGGACCCGGTGACCGCGACCAGGTTCCTCAGCGCCGTGCTCGGCGCGGTGCGGGTCGACCCCGGGCTGAAGAAGGACCTGTCCAAGCTCGCCGACCAGTTCAAGGACCTGTCGCTCGGCAGCGTCCAGTTCGCCAAGGTGCCGATCGAGAGCCAGAACCACAACGAAGTGATCGGCGGTGCCAACCAGTCGACGGTCCTGCTCGACAAGAAGGGCGCCGACGCGCTGTTCCGCCGGATCGGCAAGGATGAGCCCCCGGCACCCCCGGCCCCGACGGCCGCCGCCACCAACGCCAACGCCGCCGCCCTGACCGTCCCACCGGGCTCGATCAGCGTCCGGGTACGCAACGGGGTCGGCACCCCGGGGATCGCCAAGACGGCCAGCGCCGCCCTGACCAGGGTCGGGTTCCGCGCGACCTGGGTGATCGGCGTGGTGGCCCGCAAGGACACCGGACCGACCCTGATCCGGTACGGGCCGGGCCGCGAGGACTCCGCGCGCACGCTCGCCGCGGCCCTCCCCGGAGCCAGACTCAAGAAGGTCGCTGCGCTCGGCGGCCAGGTCGAGGTCATCGTCGGTTCGGCCTGGCCCAAGCCCAAGCGGGTCACGGTCGCGGGTCGACCGGACCCCGGCAGGATCGAGACCAGGACGGCTACGGAGAACCTCTGTAAGTAGCGGCGAAGCTCTCGGCCACGATCAGGTCGAGAGCCGTCGTGACCTTGAGCAGGCGCTCGTCGCCCTCGACGATCGCGATCGGCACGTCGGGCAGATAACGGTGGACGACGCCGCAGTCGTCGGTCGCGGCGAAATCCGGGTCGGCCACGGCGAGCTCATAGGCCCGGCGCAGGGTCCCGAGCCGGAAGCCCTGCGGGGTCTGGAACCGGACCAGCCCGCCCCGGGCCGGCATGCCGGCGACCCGCCCGTCGCCGACCGCGACGATCGTGTCGGTGACCGGCAGCGCCACCGCGACCGAGTCGTAGGACTCCAGCGCCGTCAGGCACCGCCCGATCACCGCGTGGTCCACGAAGGCCCGCGCCGCGTCGTGGAACAGCACGAGCGTGTCGTCGGGCGCCTCGCCGAGGGCAGCGAGCGCCCGCAGTGTCGAAGCTGTCCGGGTGTCGCCGCCCTCGAGCACACGGTGCCCGCCGGCGAGATCCTCGGCCCGCTCGAGGTAGCCCGCCGCCATCACCACGACCACCTCGTCGATCAGCGGGCAGGACCCGAAGGTCTCGATCGGATAGGCGAGCAGCGGCCGCCCGCCGATCTCGATGAGCTGCTTGGGCATTCCCGCGCCGACCCGCAGGCCCATGCCGCCCGCCAGGATTACCGCGATCGTCTTCAAGCCTCAGTCTCCGATTCCCGTCCGGTTCACCCACTAGGCTGGCCTCCGTGCCCGCGGCTGCAGAACAGGCTGCGGGTTTTTCAGTCCTGACTTACCGGAGGCCACGGGTGACGTTCGTTGTGGTCGCTACCGAGCCGGGCGATCCCGCCGAACTTCCCTACGGCGACGAGGTCACCCTGCTGGAGCGGCTCCTTGCCCAGCTGGACGCATTCAAGGTAGCGGACGTCCGGGTGATCGCCAGGCCCGAGTCGGCCGAGCTGCTGCGTAAGAACGGCCACGACGTGGTCGAGTCCGCGGACCTCGCCGGCGACCTGCGCCTGATCGCCGGACTGGCCCGCACCACCGCCGAGCTGTACCTCGCCTACGGCGATCTCGTGCTCAGCGATGAGCTGCTCGACCGGCTGCTGCGCGACCGGGCCACGACCGCGATCACCGCGCGCCAACCGGTCACCGGCACCCGGCCGGCCGTCCGGATCAGCAAACGCGTGATCGTCTCCGCCGGGTCCCGGTTCCACCAGGTCACCGACCCCGACGCGGTCTTCCGGGGCGCGCTCAAGGTGCTGGACACCGCGACCCTGGCGACCGCCGCCGAGGAACTCGCGGCGACCGCCCTCGCCGACGTCGAACCGGTCCGCGTGCTCGGCCGCACCGAGGAGACCCTCGACGTCTTCGTGGACAACGACGCGCGCGATGAGTTCGACCGCAGGGTGTCCGAGCACGCGGTGCTCGGCTCGACCGCACCGGCCGGCGACGACGCCGTGGCCCTGTGCCTGGTCGCCCTGACCCGGTCGGGCGTGCGGGTCGCCGCCCGCAACGTGGACGTCCTGGTCTGCGAACGCGCGCTCACCGCAGACCAGGCGGTCGCGGCCCGCGCGGCGATCGAGGCGATCGACGAGGACAAGGTCCGGCTCGACGCGGCCGTGAAGTCCAACGACGGCTTCTTCACCACCTACTTCGTCAGCTCCTACTCCCAGCACATCGCCCGCTGGTGCGCCCGCCGGGGGCTGACCCCCAACGCGGTGACCTGCATCTCCATGGGCCTCGCGGTGATCGCATCGCTCTGGTTCGCCGAGGGCACCAGGGCCGGCCTGGTCACCGGCGCGGTCTTCCTCTATGTGGCGTTCGTCTTCGACTGCGTGGACGGCCAGGTCGCCCGCTACACCCGGCAGTACTCGGTGCTCGGCGCGTGGCTCGACGCGACCTTCGACCGGG
>JBDSTJ010000462.1:0-3289 GCA_039928335.1 Streptosporangiaceae bacterium
GTAGCCTCACAGACTCCCCCGTTGAGCGCGGGGGCGCTCCCCTCACTGTGAGGGGTGCACACCAAGCTGAAACTGAAAAGTGAAGCTGATCCGCGGTGACAGTGGGGGTTCGAATCCCTCTCCCAGCACTCCCCGCTGGGATGGCCCAAGGGCAGAGGCAGCCGCTCAGACTCAGGTTCTCGCTCCAGCTTCAGCATCGCCGTTCATCGCCAGATCGAACGGGGACGGACGACAGCCCGTCGGATGCCGGTTCGAGTCCGGCCCCAGCCTCTCGCGGCAGGGTAGTTTAACGGCAAAACCTGGCGGCATCAGAATGATCTGTCCTCTCAAAAGCCGCTGGCGTGCACACATGAACGGACCAAGAGGGCCCCGGGGCTTGGGTAGTCCCCGGGGCCCGTCGCATTCCCGGGACCCACTTTGTCCTGCCAGAGGGGAAAGTCAGAACGATCTAGACGAAAGGTCTTCTCAACTCAGGAGAAAGTGGCTACCTTCGGGCCAGGCACCCCGAAGGGAACAGCGTGATGCGGATGACCGCCCGTCCTGAGAACGCCCATCAGTCGCGACTGCTGCGGCTGCTGCGCGACGAGGGCCCGCAGTCCCGCGCCGAACTCGGCGACGTCGTCGCGCTCTCCCGGTCGAAGCTGGCCGTCGAACTCGACCGGCTGGTGGAACTCGGCCTGATCGAACCCGCCGGACTCGCCGCCTCACGCGGTGGCCGGCGGTCCGGAGTGGTCCGGCTCTCGCCCCGGCTCCGCTTCGTGGCCTTCGACATCGGCGCGACCTCGGTCGACGTCGCGGTCACCAACGGCGAGCTTGAGATCCTCGGGCACGTGTCCGAGGCCTGCGACGTCCGGCAGGGCGCGACGGCCGTGCTCGACCGGGCCCTGGACCTGCTGACGAAACTGCGCGACGAAGGGCTGGCACCGGAGATCCACGGCGTCGGCGTCGGCGTGCCGGGGCCCGTCAGTTTCCGGGACGGCATTCCGGTGGTGCCGCCGATCATGCCCGGCTGGAACCGGTTTCCGGTCCGCGACGCGATCAGCCAGGAGCTCGGCTGTCCCGTCCTGGTCGACAACGACGTCAACATCATGGCGCTGGGCGAGCTGCACGGGGGCCTCGCCCGGTCCGTCAACGACTTCCTCCTGGTCAAGGTCGGCACCGGCATCGGCTGCGGCATCGTCGTGGATGGCGCCATCTACCGGGGCGTGTCGGGCAGTGCCGGCGACATCGGGCACATCCGGGTCGACGACGACGGGCCGGTGTGCGCCTGCGGCAACCTCGGCTGCCTGGAGGCCTACTTCGGCGGCGCGGCCCTGGCCCGTGACGCCACCGTGGCCGCCCACGCCGGGAAGTCCCCCTATCTGGCCGAACGGTTCGCCCAGGCCGGCGTCCTCACCGCCGAGGACGTCGCCCTGGCCGCGGCAGCCGGCGACCCGTTCTCGGTCCAGCTCATCCGCGCGGGCGGCCGCCGGCTCGGCCTGGTCCTGGCCGGGCTCGTCAGCTTCTTCAATCCCGGCCTGATGATCATCGCGGGCGGGGTGGCCAGGCTCGGGCACACCCTGCTCGCGGAGGTCCGCAGCGTCGTCTACCGCCGGTCGGCCCCGCTCGCCACGGGCAACATGCCGATCGTCCTGTCCGAACTCGGCGACGACGCCGGGATCATCGGGGCGACCCGGCTCATCAGCGACCACGTCTTCTCCACCCCCTGAGCGGAGGCCCCCGATGGGCTCACCCACCGTCTTCCTCGAAATGCGGGGAATCGTCAAGGAGTTCCCCGGGGTCCGCGCGCTCGACGGCGTCGACCTCGAAGTCCGCAAGGGCGAGGTGCACTGCCTCCTCGGCCAGAACGGCGCCGGTAAATCCACTCTGATCAAGGTCCTGGCCGGGGCCCACCAGCCCGACGAGGGCTCGGTGTACCTCGACGGCCAGCCCGTGCGCCTGGCCAACCCGACGGCCGCGACCCGGGCCGGGATCACCACGATCTACCAGGAACTCGACCTGGTCGACGGGCTCTCGGTGGCCGAGAACATCTTCCTCGGCCACGAACGCGCGGCCTACGGCTTCGTCCGGCGCGCGGAGATGAACCGCGCCGCCCGCGACGTGCTGGCCAGGCTCGGGCACGGCGAGATCCCGCCCACCCGCGAGGTCGGCCGGCTTTCCCCGGCGGGCAAGCAGGTGGTGAGCATGGCACGGGCGCTGTCGCACGACGCCCGGGTCATCGTGATGGACGAGCCGTCGGCGGCGCTCGCCCACGACGAGGTCGGCAACCTGTTCCGGATCATCCGGGAACTGACCGCCGAAGGAGTCTCGGTCGTCTACATCTCGCACCGGCTGGAGGAGATCCGCCAGATCGGGCACCGGGTCACCGTGCTCAAGGACGGCCGCACGGTCGCGGTCGGCCTGCCCGCCGCGGACACCCCCACCTCGGAGATCATCTCCCTGATGACCGGCCGGAACGTCGAGTACGTCTTCCCGCCCCGGCCGGTCGCTCCGCCCGGCGCGGAGGTGCTGCGGGTCGAGGGCCTGACCCTGCCCGGCACGTTCCACGACGTGTCGTTCTCGGTCCGCGCCGGGGAGATCGTCGGCCTGGCCGGGCTGGTCGGCTCCGGCCGGTCGGAGATCCTCGAGACCCTGTACGGCGCGCGCCGGGCCGGCTCGGGCCGGGTCCTCCTGGACGGCAGGCCGATCAGGCCCGGCACCCGGTCTGCGGTGCTGCGCGGCATGGGGCTGGCCCCCGAGGAGCGCAAGAGCCAGGCACTGCTGCTCGACGACACCCTGACCGCCAACATCACGATGGCCGGGCTGCGGCGGTACAGCTCCTACGGCTGGCTCGACCGTAAACGCGAACTGGCCGACACCAAGGCGCAGATCAAGGCGCTCGACATCCGCCCGGCCGACCCGCGGCGGGCCGTGAAGACCCTGTCCGGCGGCAACCAGCAGAAGGTTGTTCTGGCCCGCTGGCTGGTCGAGGGCCGCCGGGTGCTGCTGCTGGACGAGCCGACCCGCGGCGTCGACGTCGGCGCGCGGGCCGAGTTGTACGCCCTGATCCGGGGCCTGGCCGACGACGGAATCGCGGTCCTGCTGGTCTCCAGCGAGGTCCCCGAGGTCCTCGGCCTCGCCGACCGGGTCCTGGTGGTCCGTGACGGCCACCTCATCCACGAGGCACCCGGCGACGCGCTCGACGAGCACGCCGTCCTCAACATGATCATGGAAGGGAGCGCGCTGTGATCCAGAAGGAGGCGCTCAAGCCGGCCGGAACCGTGCCGGGCCTCGCCCGGATGGGCGAGGC
>JBDSTJ010000463.1:0-2725 GCA_039928335.1 Streptosporangiaceae bacterium
CGCCGCCCTTGGACCCCCAAGGGCGGCGACGGGGCTTGTGCGCTGCAGGACCGTGGCACGAAGGTCGATCAAGCCACACCCACCAGAACGTCACCTCGGGGAACCGCACTTTCAACAGTGCCAGCACCTCTCCGCTGACCTGGTTGAGCCGTCTTCCGTGGTCAGGTGCTGGTGTGGCCGCCGTCGTCGAACAGCGTGAGGAGGTCGAGGAGAGGGAGGGCGCCGGTGGTGAGCGCGGCGTACATGTGGTCGGGTTCGGTGAAACCGAGGTCGCGGGCGATGGAGACGGAGTCGCCGCAGGTCTCGACGTTGAGCAGGTCGATCTCCAGGTCGGCGAGGGCCGTGCTCAGCAGGGCGCGGCCCTCGTGGGCGGCCTCGTCGGCGCGGAGGCCGGCCAGGTGGCGGACGATGTGGACACGGGCCTGGGCGGTCCTGGCGAAGTCGGGCCAGTCCGCGGAGGGGGCCGCGTCGGGCGCGGTGAGGATCTCGACGACGTTGCCGGATCTGACCTCGGCGGACAGGGGGGCGAGGCGGCCGTTGATGAGGGCACCGATGGCGTGGTCACCGGTCTCGGGGTCCAAGGCGTAGGCGAAGTCCAGGGCGGTGGCCTTCACCGGCAACGGAATGATCATCCCTTGGGGGGTGAAGGTGGCGATGTTGCCCTTGGCCAGGTCGGTGCGCAGACCGTCGAGGAACTCCGCGGAGGGCGCGTCGGACTGCCAGGCCAGCAGCCGCGCCAGCCAGGCCAGGTCGTGCCGGGCCGACACCGCCTCGACCGTGGCCGCGCCGGTCTCGGCCTGCCGGACGTGGGCGACCAGTCCGTACTCGGCGACCTCGTGCATCGCCCGGGTCCGGATGATCACATCGAGCAGGTCGCCGTCGGGGCCGATCAGCACGGTGTGCAGGGACTGGTACAGGTTGAACCGGGGGATCGCGATGTAGTCCTTGACCCGCCCGGGGATCGGGTGGAGCGCCGAGTGCACGGCCCCCATCGCCACATAGCAGTCCTGTTCGCCGCCGTCGACCAGGACCAGGAACCGGGTCACGTCGCTGGGCCGCAGGCCGGTCAGGTCGCCGTCGAGATGGACGTGCACGCCGTACAGGTGCCGGGGCCTGATCTGGACCTCGGCCCGGACCTCGTGCGCGGCGAGGGCCTCGCGCAGGAGAGTGGCGCACGGGCCGAGGCGCCGGTCGGCCAGGCTCAGCGCGGCGGTCCTGGCCCGGTCGGTCGCGGCGTGCGCGGCGGGGTCGAGCGCGGCGAAGGCCAGGTCGGCGAGTTCGCGTTTGAGGACGTGGATGCCGAGCCGTTCGGCGAACGGGACGAGGAAGTCGAGGGTGGCGGTGGCGATCCGGACGCGTTTGTGCGGCGGCTGGAATCCGAGGGTCCGCAGGTTGTGCAGCCGGTCGGCCAGCTTGATGATCAGTACGCGCAGGTCGTCGGCGGCCGCCAGCACGATCTTGCGGAAGGTCTCGGCCTCGGCGCGGTCCTTGCCCCAGCGCCTGCCGTCGAGCTTGGTCACCCCGTCGACCAGCACCGCGACCTCGTCACCGAAGTCCGCCCGGACCTCGCCCAGGGTGTACCGGGTGTCCTCGACGGTGTCGTGGAGCAGGGCCGCGACCAGTGTGGTCCGGTCCATGCCCATCGTGGCGAGGATCGTCGCCACGGCAAGCGGGTGGGTGATGTAGGGAGCGCCGGACCTGCGCAGCTGCCCCTGGTGCATCCGTTCGGCGACCTCGTAGGCCCGCCTGAGCTCGGCGGGATCGGCGGCCGGGTGGGCGACTCGGAAGGCCGCGACGAGCGGCTCGACGGCGGCCAGCACGGGATTGCGGGACCGTCGGGACGGCAGGGCCGCGGTGGACAGCCGGGCGCGCAGGCCACGGCCGGTCCGCGGGCGCGCCGGGTCCTCGCGAACGGGAGTCTCGGCTGAGTCCGCCGGGGGACCTGGCTGGATGGTCGTCATGGTGACCGCCTGACGCGAGCTGCTACGGAGTGTAGTTGTCTGTCATTATGCGCCAGGACCCTGGGCCGCGGCAGGCGGACCGGTCGGTGGGCGCCGTGAGCCCCCGGATCGGTCTCGGAGAGGGCGAATTTACGTGCCGGACACCACTCTGTGATATTCGGCACTTAACGGTGCGGTAAATATGGAATACCGCAGGTGGCGGACCCCACCCGGAAATGCCATGGAACTGACCCGTGATCGGTCGTGAATACTGTGATGATGATCCCGACTCCCCGGAACATCCACGCCGCTGCCGCCAATACGACCCGTAAAATCCGGTACGGCCGGCTGGCAGATCTGCGGGCGATGCCGGCCGAGCGGATCGGCGACGGCACCCAGCGGCCGGTGCTGCGCTACCGGCCTTCGCCGACGGTGATCCCGACCGGTCCGCCGGTCCTGCTCGTTCCGCCGCCGGGATCTCCAGCGGGCGGCGCGTTCGACCTGCGCAGAGGCTGCAGCCTGGCCGAGCACCTGGTCGGCACGGGCCGCCGGACGTATCTGCTGGACCCCGGCCCGGTCGCCGTCGCGGACCGGGAAACGGGCCTGGAGCACTGGATCCATGAGGTGCTGCCCCAGGCTGTCCGGACGGTCAGCCAGGATGCGGGCGGGCAGCCGGTCCAGCTCGTCGGCTGGTGCCTGGGCGGGATCTTCTCGCTGCTGGCCGCCGCCGCGGACCGGGACCTGCCGATCGCCACGATCACCACGGTCGCCTCACCGGTTGAGTT
>JBDSTJ010000464.1:0-5197 GCA_039928335.1 Streptosporangiaceae bacterium
CGGTGGAGATCTGACGACCCCCCTGGTGCTCGACGCCGGGTGGTTCGCTGGTCTTCCGGTGCCGCTCGTAGTGGCGGGCGGCGCGGACCCGGTTGCCGCAGACCGGCGAGCACCACTCCCGGCGCGCGTGATCCTTGACGAAGAACAGCACGCAGCCCGGGGCCTGGCAGGCCCTGAGCCGGTCACGCCGAGGCCCGGCGAAGAGCTCGACCGCCGAGGCCGCCAGCTCCCCGAGCGCCGCGGCCTGCACCGAGGCGGTCGTCCTCTCCGTGCGGTACGGCTCGCCCGCCCAGACGAGCTCATGCCAGCCAGGCGCCTGCCGCACCAGCCGGTTGATCTCTTCGACGGCATCGGCAGGCGGCGTCCCGCCCCGGACGGATGCCGAGGCCAGAGCCCGGATCGCCGCCCGCAGGGCCCGCGCCTGATCGAGATCACCCGCGCTCACGCCCCGAAGATCCTCATCGCTCAGTCGCGTGCCGAACCGGTCCCGGTTGTCGCGCAGCCAGGCAGCCAGCTGAGCGACGGTGCGCAGCCCGTCGACCTCTCTGCTCCGCACAGTGAAGGTGGCATTGGCGAGCTCCACCGCGAGCGGCTCACCGAGCAGAGGCGCACCGCCGCCCACCAGTTCCTCGATCTCCACATTCTCATGCTACCGGAAACGAATCATCGTTAGAAGTCTCGCCGGATCGCAGCACCCACCCGGTCCGCAGGCGGCTGGAGGCATCGCGCAACCGTTCGGCGCGCGGATTTCGCCATCGTGGCCGGCAGGCCCAGCAGCTTCCGCACGATCGTTGGGCCCCGGTGCCCGAAGCCCTTACGGACAGGGTCCCCGGAAACCGAGTTGGCACTCGTCGCCAGTGTCTCGTATAGTTCTCGACGTTGCCCCGGAGCGGAAAGTGCACAGAGCATCGGGCGCAGCACCAAGGTCCTGTGGAGCAGTTGGAGTGCTCGCCACCCTGTCAAGGTGGAGGTCGCGGGTTCAAGTCCCGTCAGGACCGCGCAACGATATGAGGCCAGGTAGCTCAGTCGGTACGAGCGACCGCCTGAAAAGCGGTAGGTCGGCGGTTCGACCCCGCCCCTGGCCACCTCGTGTCACCAGCAAAAAGACCCCGATCCTGAGTCACGGATCCGGGGTCTTTTGCATGGTGCTGACTCACTGCCCGACGACGTTTTCCCGGTCCCGCGCCGATCGCCTGTCGCCCGCTCCAGCTTCGCCCGCAAGCCGCAGAGAACCAGGTCGGATCCATACAGGTCGTCAGGGTCGGTGCCTCAGCCCCGATTCTTGGCGAGTCGTTTCCTGAGCGGCGGGCAGTGTTCCTTGGCGCAGTTCTCGACGCGCAGCCACCAGCGAACGCCAGCGCTCGCTTCGACCTGCGGCCGTCGGCATCGGTCTTACTCCTCCGACCCGAGACGACCGTGCCTCGCTTCGCATCGTAGTGACTGCGGGGCGGAGGCCGCGAGCACCCGGTGACAGCCGGACCTGGACGAGGGGGCGGCCCGGCGCTGCAACCAGACAGGGACCGACCCAGGGCGCCGATGACGACAGGGGCCGGGGCGGGACGATCAACCAAGACCTCCGACAGGACGTAGGAGGTCTTTGGGCCTTTTGTTCCGGGACGTTTGCAGGTGTGGCGCTGCCAAGCCGTCAGGAAGGCTTGGTGGCAACCCAGCAAAGGGTGCGGCCCATGAGAACCCGGCAGCCGATCAGTGGTGGCCTGCCGAGGTGGTGGATGCCCTCTCGCCAACACAAAGGACACCGGCTCGTGAAAAACCTCGCGGGCACTCCCATGCCTGATCGTGCCGGCCCGGCGGGGGACCGCCGGGTGGTGGTGCTGGAAACGCACGGCCTGGCGTGGGCGTCGCAGCAGGCCACTGTCGTTGCGGTTCTGGGACGGCGTCCCGGAGTGCTGGAGGTCGAGGCCAATCCGGTGGCGCAGACCACGACGGTGACCTTCGACCCCGCGCTGACGTCGCTGGCCGAGTTGCGCGGCTGGGTGCGCGACTGCGGCCTGCACTGCGCGGGCCAGTCCGTACCGGCCCACCTGTGCGATCCGATGGTGGACCCTGGCGAGCCCTCTCCTGAGGGCCGCCCCGAGGTTCATCCTGAGCATGCGCCGCCTGCGCAGGAGGGGACGCGTTCTCCGCACCAGGTCATGGGGCATGGCGGGCACCACGGGATGTCGGTGATGGTCGCCGACATGCGCAACCGATTCCTGGTGGCGGCGGGGTTCTCCATCCCGGTGCTGTTGTGGTCGCCGATCGGCAGGGACGTGTTCGGCTTCGGCCTGGCCGCCCCGTTCGGGCTGCGTCAGGACGTGTGGGCGCTGCTACTGAGCCTGCCGGTGATCTTCTACTCGTCCTCGATCTTCTTCACCGGTGCCGTGCGCGCCCTGCGTGCCCGGACCCTGGACATGATGGTCCTGGTCGCGGTCGGTGTCGGTACCGGCTGGGTCTACTCACTGATCATCACCCTCACCGGCGGTGGCGACGTCTTCTATGAGGCCTCCACCGTCCTGGCCGCCTTCGTTCTGCTCGGCCACTGGTTGGAGATGCGCGCCCGCGGCGGCGCCAGCAACGCGATCCACGCCCTGCTGGACCTCACGCCCCCGCACGCTCTGGTCCTGCGTGACGGCGAACAGGTGGAGGTCCCGACCGCGCAGGTGGTCGTCGGGGACCTCCTGCTGGTCCGGCCCGGCGCGAAGATCGCCGTTGACGGACTCGTCGAGGAAGGCGAGAGCGAGGTCGATGAGTCGATGGTCACCGGCGAGAGCATGCCGGTGCACAAGGCCCCCGGACAGAACGTCATCGGTGCGACCGTCAACGCCAACGGCACCCTGCGCGTGCGCGCTACCAAGATCGGCGCCGACACCGCGCTCGCCCAGATCGTCACACTCGTCCAGGAGGCCCAGAACTCCACAGCACCCGGCCAGCGCCTGGCCGACCGAGCAGCGTTCTGGCTGGTCCTCCTCGCCCTGGTCGGGGGAGCCCTGACCCTGGCCGTCTGGCTGCTGGCCAGCGACCGGCCGTTCAGCGCCGCGATGCTCTTCGCCATCACCGTCGTGGTCGTCACCTGCCCCGACGCTCTCGGCCTGGCCACTCCCACTGCGATCATGGTCGGGACCGGGCTCGGTGCCAACCGCGGCGTGCTGTTCAAGAACGCCGTCGCCCTGGAGTCCTCCGCCCGTATCCAGACCGTCGTCATGGACAAGACCGGCACCCTCACCCAGGGCAAACCCGAGGTCACCGACGTCATCACCGTGCCGGGAACGGACAGGGGCGAACTCCTGACCCTGGTCGCGGCGGTTGAACGGGAGTCAGAGCACCCTCTCGCCACGGCAGTCGTCGACCATGCGGACACACTCGGCCTTGACCTGGTCACCGCCGAACGATTCGAGAACATCCCCGGCCACGGGGCCCTCGCCGTCGTGCACGGACACCGGGTCGTCGTGGGGAACCGGCGGCTCGCCGAACGCGAAGGCATCGACCTCGGCCCGCTCGCCGAACACCGCGACCGGCTCGCCGCCACCGGCCGCACCACCGTGATCGCCGCCGTCGACGGACACGCCGCCGCGATCATCGCCATCGCCGACGCACCCCGCCCGACCTCCGCCCAGGCCGTGGCGGACCTGCATTCCCTCGGCGTCAGAGTCGTCATGCTCACCGGAGACAACCACGCCACCGCCCAGCGCATCGCCCGACAACTCGGCATCGACACCGTGATCGCGGAAGTCCTGCCCGGGGACAAAGCCACCAAGATCGCTGAGCTGCAGGCCGACGGCACGAAGGTCGCCATGGTCGGCGACGGCGTCAACGACGCGCCCGCCCTCGCCCAAGCCGACCTCGGCATCGCCATCGGTGCCGGAACCGACGTCGCCATCGAGACCGCTGACCTCGTCCTGATGCGCTCGGACCCGCTCGACGTCCCCACCGCCCTGCGCATCGGCCGCGGCACCCTCCGCAAAATGCGGCAGAACCTCGGCTGGGCCATCGGCTACAACGCCGTCGCCCTGCCCATCGCCGCCGGAGTGTTCGAACCCGCCTTCGGCCTGACGCTCCGCCCCGAAATCGCTGCCCTGTCCATGTCCGGCTCCAGCGTCATCGTCGCCGTCAACGCCCTCGCCCTCAAACGACTCCACCTCCCCACATCCCCGACACCCGCCCCGGAAACCCACGCGGAGCACCAGTGAGGCAGGTGATCTTAGCGGGGTCTCCCCGGCCGAGAGCGAGGTGATGACCTCGCCCCTCAAACTCAGTGTTTGAAGTAGACCAGTTGGTGAGCGGTGGCCAGGAGGGTGCGGGTGGGGGACCAGAGGTGCGCGGACTGGTCGAAGTAGCCGTGGGAGAAGCGGTGAGAACGGGCGGTGGCCAGGAGGTGGTCGGTGCCGTGGGCTGCCAGTTCTTCGGCGGTGGCGTGGAAGTAGATCGTCAGGGAGACCGTGCCTGCCGGGATGAACTGGCCTTGGCGGAGGAAGACGCGAGGGTAGAAGACGTCGCAGAGGGCCGTCAGGGTGGCGAAGTCCAGCGGGCGGGGTGGAGTGTCGCGGACCCAGAGGGTGGTGGTCGAGGTGGGGTGTTCACCTGCGTCCTGGCCGGGGATCGGGCCTTCGACGAAGCGCATCTCGTAGTTGCCCGCCCAGGCGATGAAATCGGGGAAACCATGCAGGGGTGTGGCTTCTGGGGACGGGGCCGTGGGCATGGTGGCCTCGGTGTCGGACCAGGTGTCGCGGCGGGTTGCGAAAATGGCGGTGGCCGTGGTCGTCACGGCTCCGGACTGGGTCAGTTCGAGAGTCCAGTGCTGCGTGGTGCGGTTCGTACGGGCCGGCCGAGCCGTGACCTCGAAGTCGCCGTCGGCCACCGGGCCGGCGTAGTTCACCGTGAGCGACAGCGGGTCGCCCAGACGGTCGGGGTGCTGTTCGACGGCCCGGAGCAGCGTCGCCGCCGTCACTCCGCCGAACGGCCCCACCATGTTCGCGTACTCCGGCCGGGTCCGCCCTGACCAGCGGCCTTCGGCCACCTGGACGAGAGTCACCGCCTCATCGAAAGGGTGCGGCTGAGCATCGATCTCCGTCACGTGACTCCCCCGGCTCCCGCGTACCTACCGTTACCAGTCGCATCGTACCTAGGGGCCTCCGGGCCAGATGTTCCGGCCCTGGGGCCGCGTTCTCGGGCACGGACCGAAGAAGCTGTTCGACATGGG
>JBDSTJ010000465.1:0-15224 GCA_039928335.1 Streptosporangiaceae bacterium
CCATCTGCCAGTACTGGCACGTCCCGGCTTCGTCAGGGCTGCTCCCACCCTCCCCGGCATCACCCGGACCAGGCTGCCCTCAGCTTCACCGACCTGCTGCGACAGGCCGAAGGCAAAGGTCTCCCACTCCACTCGAATCACAGCGCCTCACGGCGCACGCCAGAGACTGGACAGACCCGCTGGTGCGGGCGCGTTCGGGAGGGATTGGCCCGTCCAGCTCCGCTGTGACGAACGGGTCCGCAGGGGTCAGGGTGCGGGCCAGGGGAGGCCGTCGTCCCAGATGCGGAGGGCCTCCGCTGTGTAGTGGTCGTACCAGCGGCCGTCACCTCTCCCGAGGTAGAGGATCGGGGCGGGCTCGGACTCGGGGCGGTGTTCGTAGTGCTGGAGGAGGATCGCGCCTTGGCGGGTGTCCAGGTCGATGCCGTTGAAGCCGATGTTGGGGACGAAGGTGCTGACCCGGATCTCCAGGTCGCCTCCGGTGGTGTCGCGCAGGTGGGTGAGTTCGTCCAGGGTGGCCTGGACGCGGCTGCGGATCCGTCCGGGGTCGGGGGAGGTGACCTGGTTGAAGGCGGCCTCGCGGACCAGCCGGTCGTCGGAGGGGTCGATGAGGAGGAACTTCGCGCTTCCGCCGTCGGTGAGGATCCGCCGGAGGTCGTGCCGCATCGTCTGGACGGTTCGGGTGCCGGTCGTTCCGATGAACAGGAAGGTCCGTGCCCGGGACCGGCGCGCGTGGTAGTCCTCGGGGAAGTCGGTGTGGAGCTCGATCCTGTCCCGGCCGGCCGCGAGGGCGGTGAGCTGGTTGCGTGACCTGATCTGGGAGACGGCCAGCAGGGCGAGGAGGGCCAGTACGGCCGAGGAGAGCGTCTTGACGTCCGATACACCGAATCCGCCGAGGACCGTGAAGACCAGCGCGGTGACGATCAGGCAGTAGAGGTCGAGGTTCGGGTCGGTCGTCAGCCGGGTGAGTGTCCTTCTCAACTTGTCGATCACCAGAGCCACGGTACGTTCCCGGCGCCGAGGCGACCACCGCGGTGAGGGCCGGTGAGCGCTGCGGTCTGCGGGGTTCGTTCGCGGTGGACCGGGGCGTCGGAGCGGGCGGGGACTGCTCGACAAGGAGAAGGGTGCCGCACCCCCCCGAGTTGTGCGGCGGTGGGGCGGGTCAGGCTGACTTCACCACGAGGGTTTTGGCGAACTTGTCGTGCAGGCCCTGGTACCGGCCGCTGGCGCTGTCGGCAAAGGGGGAGAGCGCGACGCCCAGGACGATCAGGCCGCCCAGGGTGGGGAGGAGGACCAGCACGCCGCCCAGGAGGTACAGGACCATGCCGCCGTACAGGGCGCCTGCGCGGTGCAGGGCGGTGTTGACGTCCAGGGGCCGGCCGTCCTCCCGGATGACCCGGAGCTTCAGGAGCTTCTTGCCGACGGTCTGACCGCCCTGGGTGCCCAGGAAGTACGTCTCGTAGCCGATGTACAGCGCGATCATGAGTAGGCCGCTGACGAAGTACATCAGGAACTCGCTGCCGCCGGTCTCGCCGGTGCGCAGGTTGATCGTGGGCCTGAAGAGGGAGTTGGAGATCGCGGACAGGATGAGGGCGGGGATGAGGAGCACCAGGCCGTCGACGAGCCGGGCCAGGAAGCGGTCCAGCATGATGTGGTTGCCGGACGTGCCGGCGGGTGGAGGCGGCGTCTGACCCTGCGGGTAGCCGGGGTCGTTGGGCGGGCCTGAGGGGGGATAGGACATGACAATCCTCATGATCGGCGGATAGTAGCGATCACTATGACACGTGTAGCAGGAATACGCGGCTGCTCTTGGCCAACCTGTGACGAGGTCGGATCGGAGTCGGATCACTCGCCGTCGAAGAGTAAGGTTCCACCGTTGCTTTACTCTGCGTTTGTCCCGTTGGGGAGGCGGATCCCGATGTTGAGCAAAGAGCCCGAGTCCGTGCGGCTGGCTTCTTTGGACGCATCTTCCATGCTGGCGGCCACGGCCCGGTCGGTGCGCGCCAGCGAGCCCGGGCATCTTCTGCTGGTCGAGGACGACGCGGGGGACGCGCTGCTGGTCGAGGAGCTTCTCGCCGACAGCGGGGTGCGGTCCAGGCTCACCTGGGTTCGGTCACTGGAAGCTGCCAAGCAGACACTCGCGGTGGACCCGCCCGGTTGCGTGCTGCTCGACCTGCACCTGGGGGACGCGCACGGGCTCACGGCGCTGGAGACCGTACTGGTCGAGGCGCCCGAGGCGGCTGTGATCGTGCTCACCGGGCTCTCCGAAGCCCAGGCGGGCCTGACGGCGGTCGCGGCGGGCGCACAGGACTACCTGGTCAAGGGGCAGCTCGAACCGGAGTGGCTGGCGCGGGCGATCCGCTACGCCGTCCAGCGCAAGCTCGTCGAGCAGACGAGCGCCGCCCTGCAGGTCAGCAGGCTGCTGTCGGCTGAGAACGCGCGGCTGGAACGCGGTCTGCTGCCGCAGGCACTCGTGTCGAACCAGGACTTCCAGCTGACCACCCGCTATCGCTCCGGCCGGGCGCACTCGCTGCTCGGCGGCGACTTCCTCGACGTGGTCGAGACGGGTGACGGCAGCATCCACGCGGTGATCGGCGACGTGGCCGGGCACGGCCCGGCCGAGGCCGCGCTCGGGGTGTGCCTGCGGGTGGCCTGGCGGTCGCTTGTGCTGGCGGGGGTGACCGGCGGCCGGTTGATCGGGCTGCTGGAGGAGATCCTGCTGGCCGAACGGGACGGCCAGGAGGTGTTCACCACACTCACGACCCTGGTCTTCAGCCCGGACCGGTCGGCGGTCCGGGTGGTCCGGTGCGGCCATCCGGGGATGCTGCTGCGTGAGGACGGCGTCAAGCTGGTGGAGATCGCGGGCGGGCTCGCGCTGGGGCTGATGCCGGGCGAGGGCCGGTGGGTGGAGGAACTGCTGTCGCTGCGGCCTGGCTCCTCACTGGTGCTCTTCACCGACGGGTTGTTCGAGGGCCGGACCGGCGACGACCGGGAACGGCTGGACGTGGAGGGCCTGCTCGAACTGGCCAAAGCCCATCATGACAAGGATCCCGAGGCCTTCGTGGACGCACTGATCGACGACGCGGAGGCGGCTTCGGCCGACTTCGGTGGCCTGGACGACGACGTGGCCGTGCTGCACCTCGGTTGGAAGGTCTCATGAAGGGTCGCGGCCTGACGGTTCAGGTCTGGTTCCGGCTGGTCCTGGCACTGACGGCGATCCTGGTGCTGACCGCGGCCCTGGTGGGCAGCACGCTGCTGGACCGTACCGGGCGTGCCTCCGACCGGCTGGTCGACCAGATCTCGCCGGCCAGGACCGAGGCGTACCGGCTCCAGGCCGCTCTGCTCGACCAGGAGACCGGCGTCCGCGGGTTCGCCATCGCGGGGGACCCGCAGTTCCTCGACCCCTACAACCGGGGCCTGGCCGCAGAGAAGGACGCCGGGACCCGGCTGGCCGACCTCGTCCGGGACGAGCCCGCTCTCGGACAGGACCTCCGGCAGGTCCTCGCGGCCGGCGACGCCTGGCGGCGGGAGTACGCCACCAGGGTGATCGGCGCGGTCAAAACCGGGGGTGGCGGGCCGATCGACAAGGCCACGATCGCCCAGGGCAAAGAGCTGTTCGACGTGCTGCGGGTCGGCTGGAACGCCCAGACCCGGCACCTGGCCGAGACCCGCAGGGAGGCCCTGGCCGAGCGGGCACACGACGAGACGGTCCGCGACTGGGTGTTCATCGGGATGCTGACGGGTTTCCTGTTGGCCTGCGTCCTGCTGGCCGTTCTGCTGGAGGTCGCGGTGATCAGGCCGCTCAAGTCGCTGCGAGCGTCCTCGCGCAAGGTCGCCGAGGGCGACTTCGACCAGGTCATCGCGGGACAGGGCCCGGCCGACCTGAGGGCGGTGGCGGTCGACGTCGAGGCCATGCGCGAGCGGATCGTCGCGGAGCTGGCCCAGTCCACCGACCGGGAGGACCTGCTGCAGAAACAGACCCTGGAGCTCAAGCGGTCCAACGCGGAGCTGGAGCAGTTCGCCTATGTGGCCAGCCATGACCTGCAGGAGCCGCTGCGCAAGGTCGCCTCGTTCTGCCAGATGCTGGAGCGGCGTTACAGCAGCCAGCTGGACGAGCGCGGGCTGAAGTACATCGAGTTCGCGGTGGACGGCGCGACCCGCATGCAGATCCTGATCAATGACCTGCTGACGTTCTCGCGGGTCGGCCGGGTCCAGGACGAGCATCAACGGGTCTCCCTGGACGGGCCGCTCGACCTGGCGCTGTCCAACCTCGACACCGCGCTGGAGGAGTCGGGGGCGGAGGTCGTCCGGCCCGAGGCGATGCCCGAGGTGATCGGCGACCCCAGCCTGCTGGCGATGCTGTTCCAGAACCTGGTCGGCAACGCGATCAAGTTCCGCTCGCCGGACCGGTCGCCTAGGGTGGAGATCGGTTGCGAGCAGCTCGAGGACGGCTGGCAGATCGGTGTGACCGACAACGGCATCGGGATCGAGCCGGAGTTCGCGGACAAGATCTTTGTGATCTTCCAGCGGCTGCACAACCGGGAGACCTATACCGGCACGGGTATCGGTCTCGCGCTCTGCAAGAAGATCGTCGAGTATCACGGTGGCAGGATCTGGTTGGACACCGAGTACACCGGTGGCACCCGCCTCAACTTCACCATCTGCACCACCGAAGGAGAAAGCAAGTGATCACCGAACCCGCCCCGCCGATTCAGATCCTGCTGGTCGAGGACGATCCGGGTGACGTGTTGATGACCCGCGAGGCCTTCGAGGAGAACAAGGTCGGCAACGTCCTGAACGTCGTGCAGGACGGGATGGAGGCGCTGGACTTCCTCTACCAGCGCGGGGCCTACGAGGGCGTGGCCCGGCCGGACCTGATCCTGCTCGACCTCAACCTGCCCAAGTACGACGGCCGGCAGGTCCTGGAGCAGATCAAGAACGACCCGGAACTGGCGATGATCCCGGTGGTGGTGCTGACCACGTCCGCCGCCGAGGAGGACATCCTGCGCAGCTACAAGCTGCACGCCAACGCCTACGTCACCAAGCCGGTCGACTTCACCCAGTTCACGGCAGCGATCCGGCAGATCGACGAGTTCTTCGTCACCGTCGTGAAACTGCCCAACCGCACCTGAGGAAATCCGGGGAGGAACAGGCCGTGGATCTCACAACGACCAGGACTCATCTGCACGGGGTGGCCGAACTGCTGATGGCCGGTCCGCAGTACCGGCAGAGCGGAACGATCAGGCTCAGGTCGGTGCCGGGCGGCTTCGCCACCGTCGCGGAACCGGCGCTCGCCGTCGACGGCGCCCTGCTCGCCGGTCTCCGGCTGTCCGGTACGACCTTCGGCGAGCTCGCGGCCGGCCTCGGCCTGACCGGCGGTGCCCCGGACGGGCTTTATGCCGACGGGTCCGGGCTGGGCCTGGACGATGCCGTCCGGGTCGAGGAGGAGGCCGCGTTCGTGATCGCCCGGGGGTTCGCCCTCGGTGACGCGGCGGCCCGGCTGCTCGCCCCCGGGTCGGAGCCGGTGCTCTGGCCCGAGCACTTCGACCTCGGGATCACCCTGGACGAGGTCAACTACGGCGTCTCGGCGGGTGATGCCTCCTGCGAGGAGCCGTATGCCTATGTCGGACCGTGGCAGCCGCCGAAGGGGACGTTCTGGAACGTCCCCTTCGGCGCGGCACGCCCCCTCTCGGCCCTGCCCGGCACCGAGGAGGTCCTCGCGTTCTTCGCCGAGGGCCGGGAGCTGCTCAGGCGCTGAGGAACTCCGTGATGACGGGGACGATGGTCGCGGTGTCGACGTTGTGCGGCTGGCCGTCGAGGGTGCGGCGCTCCGCGCCGGGCACGGCCTGGCCGACGGCCTCGGCGGCGAGCGTCAGCCACGGCGTGGTCCCGCCGTCGACGACCAGGGTCGGGATCCTGACGGCCGCCAGCCGGTCCACCGGCAGGGAGAAGTCCCCGGTGATCATCGCGTCGTAGACGAGAGTGTGCGCGACTTTCTCCATCGCGCCCCAGAACGGGGCGCCCTTCATCGGGGCGACGAACTCGGACGGCATCCCCACGGCGGCGGTGAGGAACAGCTCGATCATGTCGCCCCTGCGTCCCTCGGCGTCCAGGGCGATCAGCCGGTCGAGGTAGTCGGCGGGGACCGGCTCCCGGCTGCCCTCCAGGATGTAGGGCGTCTCCCACACCACGAGCCGGCTGATCGCCAGGCCCCGGGCGGCCGCCTCGAGGGCGATGATCCCGCCGCCGGAGGTGCCGTACATCGTGACAGGGCCGCCGGCGGCCGCGATGACCGCAGCCAGGTCCTCATACTCCCGGTCGACGCCGAACGGGGCGGTGTCGCCGCTGCCGCCCCGGCCGCGCCGGTCGTAGTTGTAGACCGTGAAGCTCTTGGACAGCAGGTCGGCCAGTTCGCCGTTGGCCGACCGGTCGGTGGGGCCTCCGCCGATGATCACGAGCGCGGGGCCCTGGCCCTGCCGGTCGAAGGCGATGCGGGTGCCGTCCTGCGAAATGACCTCGTTCATGGGGGTGATCCCTTTCTCGGTTCCGTCTGTGGCTCCATTCTGGAGCCGACAACAAAAATTGTCAAGGGCGATTTGATTTGTCGGTGTACTAGAGTGGGCTGATGAAGACGGCGCTGGTGCTGTTCACCAGGGATCTCCGGATCCACGACAACCCCGCCCTGCTCACCGCGTGTGCGCGGGCCGAGCGGGTGATCCCGCTGTTCGTGCTCGACCCGGCCATCCGGGCGAGCGCCAACCGCCGACGCTTCCTGCGCGACTGCCTGGCCGACCTCCGGGAGTCCCTGCGCGGGCTCGGCGGCGACCTGGTCATCAGGTCCGGCGACCCGGTGGCCGAGACCATGCGCCTCGCCGCCCGCTACCAGGCCGAGACGGTCGATCTGGCGGCGGACGTGTCGGCCTTCGCCGCCAGGCGGCTCAGCCGCCTGACGGCCGAACCGATCGCGGTGCACACCCACCCGGGAGTCACCGTGGTCCCGCCCGGGGCCGTGCGGCCCGGCTCAGGCGACCACTACAAGGTCTTCACGCCCTACTGGCGGGCCTGGTCCGCGCTGCCCTGGCGGCCGGTCGCAACCACACCCCGGGCCGTCCGGCTGCCGGCCGGGATCGAGCCAGGCGAACTCCCCGAACTCCGGCCGCCGGCCTCGCCCGACCTGATCGCGGGTGGGGAGAGCGAGGCCCGCCGCCGGCTCGGGGCCTGGGACCCGACGGACTACGACGAGATCCACGACGACCTCGCCGCCGACCGGACCTCACACCTCAGCCCGTTCCTGAGGTTCGGCTGCGTGTCGCCGTTGGAGGTCGCCCGGACCGTCGGGCATGAGGGCTTCGTGCGGCAACTGGCCTGGCGGGATTTCCACCACCAGGTCACTGCGGCCTTCCCCGAGATCATGCGCAGGGACTACCGGCCGCGCGGCACCGAGTGGAACGAGGACCCCGAGGCGCTGGCGGCCTGGCGGGACGGGCGCACCGGCTGCCTGATCGTGGACGCGGGCATGCGCCAGTTGCGCCAGGAGGGCTGGATGCACAACCGGGCCAGGATGATCACGGCGTCGTACCTGAGCAAGTCCCTGCGGATCGACTGGCGGCACGGGCTCGCCCACTTCGGTGAGTGGCTGGCCGACGCGGACGTGGCTGACAACGCCGGCAACTGGCAGTGGATCGCCGGGACCGGCAACGACACCCGGCCCAACCGGGTCCTCAACCCGCAGCGCCAGGCCGACCGGTTCGACAGATCCGGGGAGTACGTCCGCCGCTACCTGCCCGACAGAAAGCAGGCCTGACCCTCTCTTTTGATGGCCCACACCTCCGAGAGCCTCAGCGGGCCGCCGGGGCTCACAGCCAGTCCCGCCTCTTGAAGATCAGGTAGAGGCTGAAGCTGGTCATGACGACGATGACGAGACTGGCCCACCAGCCCCAGGTCTCCGCGAAGCCCGGATAGGGCACGTTCATGCCGTAGAAGCCGGTGATCGCCGTGGGCACCGCGATCACGGCGGCCCAGCTGGTGACCTTCTTCATCACCTCGTTCATCCGGTTGCCCTGCAGGGCGATCCGGGTGTCCATCACGTTGGCGACCAGATCGCGCAGGCCCTCGGTCCACTCGGTGGCCCGCAGCACATGGTCGTACACATCCTGGAAGTGTGGGTTGAGCTCCTCGGGCACCACCTTGAGGTCCCGCCGCAGCAGGGTGTTGACGATCTCACGCATCGGCAGGACGACCCGGCGCAGCATGACCAGCGACTTGCGGAGCCGGAAGCTGCGCCGCTGGATCGCCTTGTCGGTCGGGCCGTCCTCGAACAGCAGGTCCTCGAGGTCCTCGACCTCGTCGTCGAGCGACTGAATCGCCACGAAGTGCTGGTCCACGATCTGGTCGAGCAGGCCGTGCAGCAGGTAGGCGACCCTGCCCCGGGCGGCGAGTTCGGGGCTGGTGTCCCAGCGGTTCACCAGTTCGTCGAGGTCGAACTCGTCGTTGGGCCGGACGGTCACCATGGCGTGCTCGGTGAGGAACGCGGAGATCTCGCCGAGCACGATCTCGCCGTTGTCCACCCGGGTCGAGTAGGCGTTGAGGAACAGGTGGTGCGGATAGCGGTCGAGTTTGGCGCGCTCCTGCTCGCTGATCGCGTCCTCGACGGCGAGCGGGTCGAGCCCCAGCTCCTCGGCGATGGTCCTGAGGTCGTCCTCGCTGGGGGAGTGGATGTCGAGCCAGACGAGGTCGCCGGCGGCGATGTGCTCGCTCACCTCGGCGGGCGGAAAGTTCTCGGCGATGACCCTGCCGTCCCGCCAGGCCCGGGTACGCGTGGTTCCCATGCTCGGCCAACTCCCCAGAAAACGAACGAGTAAAAGGGTCAGATCCAGGACTTGAACCACATTCTGGCGTTCCACAGGTCGTAGGGCAGGTTCTTGGCGGCCAGCACCGGATAGAGATACCAGAAGTTCACCAGCACGGCCAGCACGAACAGTCCCGCGACCGCCGAACCGATCATCCTGCGCGGCCCCGGCAGCGACGCCGGGCCGATCACCAGGCCCAGGGATATCACGATCGCCAGGATCATGAACGGGAGCAGCGGCAGTGCGTAGAACATGAACATGGTCCGGTCGCCGAACGCCGACGGGAACCACGACAGCCAGCCGGCGGCGTAGCCGAGCAGGATCGCACCGGCCCGCCAGTCGCGGTGGACCAGCCACAGGAAGACCATGACGAGCAGGGCCGCGACGGCCGTCCACCAGATCGCCGGGGTGCCGATCCCGAGGACCTCCCGCGAGCACTTGGCCGCGCCGCAGCCGGTGTCCTTGTCGGTGTAGTAGAACGCGACCGGGCGGCGCAGCACCGGCCAGTCCCACGGCCACGACTGGTAGGGGTGCTCGGTCTTGAGGCTCGTGTGGAAGCCGTAGATCGCCTTGTGGTAGCTCCACAGGTTCGGCAGCGACTCCCACGGCCGCGCCCAGACGTTCTTGGCGACGGTGCCCCGGCCGTAGCCGCCGGAGTTGAAGATCCAGCCGGACCAGCTCGCGACATAGACCAACAACGGCAGCATCACCAGGCTCAGGACGGCCGAGGCGCCGTCCTTGAGCACCGCACCCAGATGCGGGAACTCGATGTCGGCGGCGCGGCGCGCACCCATGTCCCAGACCACCGCCAACAGGAAGAACGCGACCACGTAGAAGATGCCGGTCCACTTGGTGCCGCAGGCCAGGCCCAGGCAGACACCGGCGAGGATGCGCCAGCCGTGCACGATGTGCGGGCCGAAACCGAGCGCGCCGTCGGGGTCCGCGTCGAGCCTGCGGCCGAGCAGGACCCGGGACCGGTCGCGGTCGGCGACCAGGCAGGCGAACCCGGCGAGCAGCCAGAACATCAGGAAGATGTCGAGGATGGCGGTGCGGCTGCTGACGAACTGCAGGCCGTCCAGGGCCATCAGTAGGCCCGCCGCGCAGCCCAGCAGGGTCGAGCCGGTCATCCGGCGGGCCAGCCTGCACATGATCAGCACCGCCAGGGTGCCGGTCAGCGCGGCCATGAACCGCCAGCCGAACGGGGTGACGCCGAACATCCACTCCCCGAGCGCGATCATCCACTTGCCGACCGGCGGGTGGGCGACGAACGCCGCGCCCGGGTCCCACATCTGGTCGGGCTTGCCGGCCAGGAAGAGCCTGTCAGCGATGCCGTCCGGCGTCGCGCGCACCTTGTGCTCGTAACCGAACTTCCACAGCGAGTAGGCGTCCTTGGCGTAGTAGGTCTCGTCGAAGACCACCGCGCGCGGCTGCCCCAGCCGGTCGAAGCGCAGAAATCCGGCGAAAGCCGTGACGAGCAGCGGTCCGAGCCAGGCCCAGAGCGCACTGCCGGGGAGCTTGGGGGCGAGCCACTCCCGCTTGGTCGTCGACGGAGGCTCGGTCTCAGTCATCACCACAGGGGCCATCGTAAGGGGAGAATGGACACATGAAGGGGACACTGATTCTTGCCGCCGCACCCATCGGGCAGGCCTCCGACGCTTCACCGCGCTTCGTCAGGGCACTCGGCGAGGTGGGGATCATCGCGGCCGAGGACACCCGCAGGCTCCGGCGGCTCGCCGCTGACCTCGGGGTTTCGCTCAACGCGCGGATCGTTTCCTACTACGACCAGAACGAACGTTCCCGGGCCGCCGAGCTGCTCATCTCCCTGCAGGAGGGCCACGACGTCCTGGTCGTGACCGATGCCGGGATGCCCGGAGTGTCCGATCCCGGCTACCGGCTGGTGGTCCTGGCCGTCGAGGCGGACGTGCCGATGACGGTCCTGCCGGGGCCGTCCGCGGTCACCACCGCGCTGGTCCTGTCCGGGCTGCCGACCGACCGGTTCTGCTTCGAGGGGTTCCTGCCGCGCAAGCCCGGCGACCGGGCCGCCCGGCTCGCCTCACTCGCCGCCGAACAGCGCACCCTGGTCTTCTTCGAGGCCCCGCACCGGCTGTCGGCCTCCCTGGAGGCGCTCAGCGAAGGGTTCGGCGCGGACCGGCGGGCCGCGGTCTGCCGCGAGCTGACCAAGACCTATGAGGAGGTGCGGCGCGGTGGCCTCGCCGAGCTGGCGAAGTGGGCGGCCGACGGGGTCAGGGGCGAGATCACGATCGTGGTCGCGGGCGCGCCGCCCCGGTCGGTGCTCACCGAGCCCGCCGACCTGGCCGCTGCCGTGGCCGCCCGGGAGAGCCTCGGCGTGCCCCGCAAGGAGGCGATCGTGGAGATCGCCAAGGAGAACGGGGTGCCCAAGCGGGTCGTCTACGACGCGGTGCTGGCGGCCCGGGGCAGATAGGCGAGGCCCGCGGCCAGGGCGGCCAACGGGACCGCGGTCAGGGCGTAGCGGTAGTCGAAGTCGACCGTGAGCGGCGGTACCGCCAGCAGGGTCACGCTCGCCAGCCACGGCAGCAGCGCCGGGTGCCCCACCAGCCGGCGGCGCAGCGCGTGCAGCGGAAGCAGCAGGATCACTGCGAGCATCGGGCCGCGCAGGGTGAGGACCGCCTGGTAACCGCGCATGATCACCGCGAAGGGTTCGACGATCCGGGTGCGCGGAGCCGGGTCGTAGGCCCCGGCGACCGTCGCCGGGGTGCCGCCGCCCAGCACCGGCCAGGTCGGGAACGCCTCGACCCGAGTCGGGAACCGGTACTTCCGCGATGTCACGGGAGTGGGGTAGGACGTGCGGTTCCAGGAGAACGTGCGGACGAAGAAGTCGGAGGACACGGTCTCCAGATAGTCCAGCGGCTGGGCCCTGATCGCCGCCAGGGCGAACCGCTGGGCCCGCCGGTTGGTCTGCGGGTCGAAGGCCTCGCCGTAGGTCCAGCCGAGGGGTGAGTCCGCGGCCCACACCTGGGAGGAGGAGGCCCTGCGGTGCCCGACCTCCTCGGCGGGGCACAGGTCGCGCAGGTCCTGCGGGATCTTCGGGCATTCGGCGAAGGCGGCGGACCGGCCCCAGAGGAACACGCCGTCGGTCGCGGTGATCGCGTAGCGGCCGTTCTCGCCGTGGAACCAGGCCGCGTACCCCGCCAGTGGCAGCAGCGCCGTCGCGGCCACCAGGACGGCCGCCCGCCAGCCGGTCCGCCCGAACACCAGCAGCACGAGCACGACGAGCACCACCGGCAGGCCGACCGTGCGGGTCAGCGTCGCCAGGGACAGCAGCAGCCCGGCGGGGCCCGCCCACCGCCAGGTGAGCCGGTCCGGCCAGAGCAGCAGTGTGATCGAGGCGGTGAGGAGGAACAGGAAGAGGGTGTCGGAAAGGATCAGGTGCTCGAGTTCGATCAACCCCCCGTCGAGCAGGACCGGGGCCGCGGCCAGAGCGGCGCCCCACGGCGGCAGGCCCCGGCGCCGGAGCAGTGAGAAGATCATGACGCCGACGGCCAGGCCGAGCAGGTGCTGGACGACGACGACCAGGCCGAAGCTGTGGAACGGGCGGAGCAGCCACAGGAAGATCCCGTAGCCGTCCGGCCGGATCGGGTGCGGCCACGGCTTCAACGCGATCTGCACATAGTCGAAGCTGTCGTTGAACCACAGAGCCGGCCGATAACCCAGGACCGCGACCAGGCGCAGCAGGACCCCGGCGGCGAAGACGCCGGCGAACCACCTCACTCCGGCACCTCGCGGGGGGTGAAGGCGAGCGCGGCGGCGAGGCAGGCCATCGGGATCGACGGCACGACGTAGCGGTAGTCGAACTCGCAGGTGATGGCCGGGGTGAACAGCAGGGCCCAGGAGAACAGCCAGGGCAGCGCGGCGGCCCTGCGGTTGCGGCCGAGCAGCGGGAGGAGCAGGACCAGGCCGAGCATCGTCCCCCGGAGGTAGAAGTACCGTTGGTACCACTCCATGATCGTCGCGTAGGGCCGGACGATGGTCGTGGCGGCCAGGTCCCCGCCGGTGTACCTGCGCAGGTCCGCCTCGGCCCACGCGGCGACCGGCTTGGTCGGCGTCCCGAACTCATACTGGGAGTAGGTGTAGTCGTCGGGGTAGACCGACCGGTCCCACCGGAACACCCTCAGCACGTCAGAGCCCACCGCCGCAAGATAGTCCACCGGCTGCGCCAGGATCGCCCGTCGGGCGAACGAGCCGGCCAGCGCGTTCTTCCCGTTCGAGAAACGATCACCGGGGATCGAGGCCAGGGGCGAGTCCGCGCCCCACACATAGAACTGTGAGGAAGGTCGCTCTCCGCGCGGAACAGAAGTGCAGAGCGGACGCTCTCTGTCGGGCACCGCGAACTTCGTGCAGTCGGCGAATTTCATCACGCGGGCATAGAGGAACGGTCCATCGGAGTTGGAAAGCGCGAACCGGCCGAACTCGGTGGAGAACCAGGCCGCATAGCCGAGCAGAGGCAGGGCGCACACCGCGACCACGATGGCCAGCCGCCGCCAGCCGGCCCGTCTGACGATCAGCCACAGCAGCACCACCGGCACCAGGGCCAGCCCGATCGAGCGGGTCAATCCGGCGGCGGCGAGCAGCGCCCCGAGACCGGCGGCGCGCTGGAGCGTCAGCGGACCCGGCCAGAGGATCACCAGCAGTGCCGCGGTCATCAGGAACACAAACAGCGTGTCGGACAGGAGCAGGTGCTCCAGCTGGATCTCGTAGGCGTCCAGCAGCACCGGGGCCCCGGCCAGGCAGGCGACCCAGGGCCGGCTGCCGCGTCGCACCAGGAGGGCATAGATCATCACGCCGACGGCGAGGCCCAGCAGGTGCTGCAGCACGATCGTCGGCCAGTAGGCGTGGACCGGGCGGAAGGCCGCGAGCAGGAAGGAGTAGCCATTGGGCCGGGCCTCGTGCGGGCGCATGCGCACGGCCGCGCCGACATAGGACCACGCGTCGTTGAACCACAGCTGCCAGCGGAACCCCAGCATGGTGATGATCCTGAGGACGATTCCGGTGGCGAGGAGCAGGGCGAAGCCGCGGTGAACTCGCCAAAAGCGCCGGGTCAAGACCTTCTCCGCTTCTTCGGGGCCACTACCCCGTATCCTGTGGGTCTGGCCGGCCCGGGTGCAGACCCCGCAACGCCGACCGGGAGCGCCCGCGGTGCGGATGTGCGCCGGGCACCGCAGAGCATCGAGAGTAACCCGAACACCAGAAGGAGCCGACCGTGGAACTGTCCGTGGTGATGCCTTGCCTTAACGAGGCTGAGACCGTCGAGACCTGTGTCCGGAAGGCGGTCGGGTTCCTCGCGGAGTACGGCATCGACGGCGAGGTGATCATCGCCGACAACGGGTCGACCGACGGCTCCCGGGCGCTCGCCGAGGCGGCCGGGGCCCGGGTGGTCCCCGTCCCACTCAAGGGTTACGGCAACGCGCTCATGGGCGGTATCAGGGCCGCGCGCGGCACGTACGTGATCATGGGTGACGCGGACGACTCCTATGACTTCACCTCGCTCATGCCCTATGTCGAGAAGCTCCGCGAAGGCGCCGACCTGGTGATGGGCAACCGGTTCGAGGGCGGGATCGCCAAGGGCGCGATGCCGCCGCTCCACCGCTACCTGGGCAACCCGGCGCTGAGCTTCGTCGGCCGGCTGTTCTTCGGGTCCAAGATCGGCGACTTCCACTGCGGGCTGCGCGGGTTCCGCCGCGACACCGCCCTCGCCCTGGGCCTGCAGTCCTCGGGCATGGAGTTCGCCTCCGAACTGGTCGTCAAGATGACCCTGGCCAAGGCCAAGATCGTCGAAGTGCCGACCACCCTGGCCGTCGACGGCCGGTCCCGCCCGCCGCACCTCAACACCTGGCGGGACGGCTGGCGGCACCTGCGCTTCCTCGTCCTGTACAGCCCACGCTGGCTGTTCCTGATCCCCGGCCTGCTCCTGATGGCCTTCGGCCTCGGCACCGGCCTGGCCCTCTCGGTCGGTTCGGTCAAGATCGGCAACGTGGCGTTCGACGTCGACAGCCTGGTCGGCGCGTCGGCCGCCGTCGTGATCGGGTTCCAAGCGGTGCTGTTCTCGCTGCTGACCAAGGCCTACGGTGTGGCCGAGGGATTCCTGCCCACCGACCGCAGGGCCCGCTGGCTGCTCAACTCCTGGAGTTTCGAGAAGGGCCTGGTCGTCGGCGGCGTGCTGGCCCTGGGCGGCCTCGCCGGGCTCATCGCGAGCGTGGTGCACTGGCACGGCGCGAACTTCGGCGCGCTCGATCCGCGCGAGACCCTGCGCCTGGTCGTCCCGGCCGCGACCGCGCTGATGATCAGCTGCCAGCTCATCCTCGGGACCGCGTTCCTGTCGATCCTCGGCATCCGCCGCTC
>JBDSTJ010000466.1:0-3478 GCA_039928335.1 Streptosporangiaceae bacterium
TCCCCGGTGACACCTTTGAGCGCATCCGTCCAGGAAGACAGTAAGGGATCGGTGATAACGGCGCGTTTGTCAGGGGCGGGGGCATCGCACCGCCTCGTGCCGGGTGGGAAGGCCCCCATGGTCAGGCGTGGCTTCGACGGCGCGGCTAGGGACCCAGCCACACGTAACCGGCGAACCTGCCGGTCGGCTGGTCGCGCCGGTGGGAGTAGAGCTCCGGGCTCTCCAGCGTGCAGCGGTCGTCGTGCCGGATGTCGGTGACACCCCAGCGCCCCAGCTGCGCGGTGATCGCTGCCCGCAGGTCGATCGAGGGCGTCCCCTCCCGGGTGGTGCCCGCGCTCCCGGGCACCAGCCGCGCCATGGCCTCGCGCAGGCCCAGCGGCACCTCATAGCAGCCGCCGCAGGCCAGCGGGCCGATCATCGCGGTCATCCGGCCGGGGTCGGCCCCTGCTCCGGTCATGGCCTCGACCAGGGCGGGTACGACGCCGAGCTCGGTGCCGACCCGGCCGGAGTGGGCCGCTCCGACCAGCCCCGCGACCGGGTCGGCCAGCAGCACCGGGCCGCAGTCGGCGACCAGGACCGCGAGCGCCAGGCCCGGCTGGTCGGTGAAGACCGCGTCGAGCGGCTCGTCGCCGACCGGCCCGGTGACGTAGCGGACGTCGGCCCCGTGCACCTGGTTCATGAACACGACGCGCTCCGGATCGAGCCCGAGGTCGCAGGCGGTCTTGTGCCGGTTGCGCAGGACGACGGCGAAGGCGTCGCCGCACGTGCCGCCCAGATTCCGGCTGTCATAGGGTCCGCTGCTCGTGCCGCCTATGCGGTCGGTGAAGGTGGCCTGAACCCGGCCGGTCAACTGCATGGGCAGAGCCTACCGACCCATCCGTTCACCCGATCTGATGCGGTCCATACCGAGCCAGATGAAGTCCACGGCCATCGCCTCGGCCTTGTCCCTGCTGGTGTCCGGATGCTCCAGCCACCAGGAGATCAGCGAGAACAGGGAGCCGTAGACCAGGGGGACGAGCAGGCGGGCCCGCCGTTCGTTGGCGGCCAGCTCGGCGGGGGGCAGGACGGCCCGGCGGCGGGCCATCAGCAGGGCAGCCGTGGCCTCGCCGAAGCCGTCGCGCAGTTCCCGTAGCTCCGCGCCCACCTCGGGTTTGTCCAGATGCCGGATGATCAGCGACCAGGCGTCCGGTTCCTCGGTCGCGAGGTCGAACAGCACCCCGACCATGGCACGTACCCGGTCCAGCGACGTCTCGACGGTGAGGACGGCTTCCTCCAGCCGCCGGGTGAAACCGGTCACGATCGACCCCGCCACCTCGGAGAACAGCTGCTCCTTGGAGGTGAAGTGCTGGTAGAGCAGGGCCTTGGACACGCCCGCGGCGGCCGCGACGTGTTCCATCTGGGCGAGGTGGAAGCCGCGCCTGCCGAACTCCGACAGCGCGGCCCCCAGCAACTGCTCTCGCCGGGACGCCGCCGTCAGCCTCTGCTGTGGCTTCTTCACCGGCTGAGTCCTGCTCTTCAGCGCGTCACTTCCCCAGGTACGGTGCGAGTTCGGCGCGTGCCACCGACCGGATGTGGACCTCGTCCGGGCCGTCGGCCAGCCGCAGGCAGCGCAGTCCCGCCCAGACCTGGGCGAGCGGGGTGTCGCCGGACACGCCCGCGCCGCCGTGCACCTGGATGGCCTTGTCGACCACGTCCAGCGCCACCCGCGGCGCGATCACCTTGATCGCGGCGACCTCGCTGCGAGCCGCCTTGGCCCCGTGGTTGTCGATCAGCCACGCGGTCTTGAGGGTCAGCAGCCGGGCCTGCTCGATGGCCATCCGCGACTCGGCGATCCATTCCTGGATGACGCCCTGCCTGGCCAGCTCCTTGCCGAAGGCGACCCGGGAGGCGGCCCGCCGGCACATCAGCTCCAGGGCCCGCTCGGCCATGCCGAGGGCACGCATGCAGTGGTGGATGCGGCCCGGTCCGAGCCGCGCCTGGGCGATGGCGAAGCCGCCGCCCTCCTCACCGATCAGGTTGGTCACCGGGACCCTGACGTTGTCCAGGGCGATCTCGCAGTGACCGTGCTGGTCCTGGTAGCCGAAGACCGGGAGCGACCGGACGTTCGTGACGCCGGGGGTGTTCAGCGGGACCAGGACCATGGACTGCTGCAGGTAGGGGTGGCCCTCGGTGGCCGTCTTGCCCATCAGGATCATGATCTCGCAGCGCGGGTCAGCCGCGCCGCTGGTCCACCACTTGCGGCCGTTGATGACGTACTCGTCGCCGTCGCGCTCGATCCGGGTGGCGATGTTGGTCGCGTCCGAGCTGGCCACGTCCGGTTCGGTCATCCCGAAGCACGACCGGATCTCGCCCGCCAGCAGCGGGGTCAGCCAGCGGTCCTGCTGCTCGGCGGTGCCGAACAGGTGCAGGACCTCCATGTTGCCGGTGTCGGGCGCGGCACAGTTGGTGGCCTCGGGGGCGAGCTCGGGGGAGCGGCCCATCACCTCGGCGAGCGTGGCGTACTCGAGGTTGGTGAGCCCGGAGACGTCCGGGAGGAAGAGGTTCCAGAGCCCGGCCTTGCGCGCCTCGGCCTTGAGCTGCTCGACGATCGGGGGGACGTGGTGCTCGCGGCCCGCGGCGGTCAGCTCTGCGCGTTGCGCGGCGTAGATCGGCTCGGCCGGGTAGACCTGGGTGTCCATGAAATCCTGCAGCCGGGCCAGGTGTTCCTGGGCCCGCTCACTCAATCCGAAGTCCATTCGGTTATAGTAACTGACGAGTCAGTTACTTAGAAGGAGGGGTCGTGGCCAAGGTCGCATTGATCACCGGAGGCGCGAACGGGATCGGCGCAGCCGTCGCCCGCAGACTGCACGGGCTCGGCACACAGATCCTCCTCGCGGACGTCGACACGGTCAACGGACAGGCCCTCGCCAAGGAGCTCGACGGCGCCTTCGTGCACTGCGACGTCCGGGACCCCGAGGCCGGCGTCCGCGCGGTCGCCTCGGCGGTCGACCTGTTCGGCGGGCTCGACATCGTCCACCTCAACGCGGGGGTGAGCACGGGCTGCGGCCTCGACCAGGACTTCGATCCCGAGACCTACCGCCGGGCGATGGCCATCAACCTCGACGGGGTCGTCTACGGCGTGCACGCCGCGCTGCCGGCGCTGCGGGCGCGCGGCGGCGGCGACATCGTGGCGACCGCCAGCATGGCCGGGCTGACCGCCACCTCCTTCGACCCGGTCTACGGGGCGAACAAGGCCGCGGTCGTCGGCCTGGTCAGGGCGCTGGGCCCCAACCACGTCGCCGAGGGGATCCGGGTCAACGCCCTGTGCCCCTCGTTCGCCGAGACCGACATTCTCGGCCCGATCCGCGACGTCCTCGGCGACTTCCCGATCCTCGAGGTCTCGACCGTGGTCGACACGTTCATGGCGATGCTCGACAGCGGCCGGTCCGGCGAATGCTGGCACGTCGTGCCCGGCCGTACCTCAGAACCCTTCCGCTTC
>JBDSTJ010000467.1:0-6124 GCA_039928335.1 Streptosporangiaceae bacterium
ACCGGCTCTGGTACGACACGCTCCCGCAGGACCTGCGCGAACGGATGGAACAGCACTGGGGCCCGGCCCCGGGCGAGCTGTTCGTCGACACCAACGGCGACATCGTGCTGGCCGCGCTGACGGCCGGCAACGTGGTCGTGATGGTCCAGCCGCCGCGCGGCTTCGGCGAGAACCCCATCGCTATCTACCACGACCCGGACCTGCCGCCCAGCCACCACTACCTGGCCGCCTACCGCTGGCTCCAGGACGAGTTCGGCGCGCACGCCGTCGTGCACGTGGGCAAGCACGGCAACCTCGAGTGGCTGCCCGGCAAGAGCGCGGGGATGTCGGCCTCGTGCGGGACGGACGCGGCCCTCGGCGACCTCCCGCTGATCTACCCGTTCCTGGTCAACGACCCGGGCGAGGGCACTCAGGCCAAACGACGCGCGCACGCCACCCTCGTCGACCACCTGGTGCCGCCGATGGCCCGCGCGGACAGCTACGGCGACATCGCCCGGTTGGAGCAGCTCCTGGACGAGCACTCCTCGATCGCCGCGATGGACCCGGCGAAGCTCCCGGCGATCCGCGCCCAGATCTGGACCCTGATCCAGGCCGCCCGGCTCGACCACGACCTGGGCCTGGCGGACCGGCCGCACGACGCGGAGTTCGACGAGTTCATCCTGCATGTCGACGGCTGGCTGTGTGAGATCAAGGACGTCCAGATCCGGGACGGCCTGCACGTGCTCGGCCAGGCTCCGCAGGGCCAGGTCCGGGTGGACCTGGTCCTGGCGATGCTGCGGGCACGTCAGATGTGGGCGGGCTCCCAGCATCTGGTGGGCCTGCGCGAGGCGCTCGGCCTCCGTGAGGACGGCACGGCCGGGCGGGTCGACACCGACACCGCCGAGGAGCTGGCCCGCGCACTGGTCGAAGCCATGGAGGCCGGCGGCTGGCAGGCCGCGACCGCAGGTGAGGTCACCCGCAGGGTCCTCGGCCGGGACGACGAGCAGGTCGGCACGATTCTCGGGTTCGCCGCGACCGAGATCGTCCCGAGGCTGGAGCGGACCACCGACGAGATCACCCACCTGCTGCACGCCCTGGACGGCGGCTATGTGCCGGCCGGACCGAGCGGCTCGCCGCTGCGCGGCCTGATCAACGTGCTGCCGACCGGCCGGAACTTCTACTCCGTCGACCCCAAGGCCGTCCCGAGCCGGCTGGCCTGGGCGACCGGGCTGGCCATGGCCGACTCGCTGCTCGAGCGCTACCACGCCGAGAACGGCCAGTGGCCGCGCTCGGTCGGCCTGTCGGTGTGGGGCACCAGCGCGATGCGCACGGCCGGCGACGACATCGCCGAGGTACTGGCCCTGCTGGGCGTGCGGCCGGTCTGGGACGAGGCGTCCCGCCGGGTGACCGGCCTGGAGGTCATCGCGGCCGAGGAGCTCGGCCGGCCCCGGGTGGACGTGACGATCCGGATCAGCGGCTTCTTCCGGGACGCCTTCCCGCACGTCGTGGCGATGCTGGACGACGCCGTCCAGTTGGTCGCCGGTCTCGACGAGCCCGGCAACTACGTCCGCGAGCACGTCCAGGAGGACCTGGCGCAGCACGGCGACGCCCGGCGGGCCTCGCTGCGGATCTTCGGTTCGAAGCCCGGGGCGTACGGGGCGGGCCTGTTGCCGCTGATCGACAGCCGCAACTGGCGGGACGAGGCCGACCTGGCCGAGGTGTACGCCGTCTGGGGCGGGTTCGCCTACGGCCGGGGCCTCGACGGGCTACCGGCCCGGCCGGACATGGAGTCGGCCTACCGGCGGATCAACGTGGCGGCCAAGAACATCGACACCCGCGAGCACGACATCGCCGACTCCGACGACTACTTCCAGTACCACGGCGGCATGATCGCGACGGTGAAGGCGCTGACCGGCAGGGCACCGGAGGCCTACATCGGGGACAGCACCCGGCCCGACGCCATCCGGACCCGGTCCCTCACCGAGGAGACCTCCCGGATCTTCCGGGCCCGGGTGGTGAACCCGCGCTGGCTCGCCGCCATGCGCCGGCACGGCTACAAGGGCGCGTTCGAGCTCGCCGCGACCGTGGACTACCTGTTCGGCTACGACGCGACGACCGGAGTGGTGGCCGACTGGATGTACGACACCCTCGCCTCGACCTACGTGCTCGACCCCGAGAACCAGAAGTTCCTCAAGGAGTCGAACCCGTGGGCGCTGCACGGCATCGCCGAGCGGCTGCTGGAGGCGGCGGGCCGCGACATGTGGGCGAACCCGGACCCGGAGGTCCTGGCCGGAGTCCAGGCGGTGTTCCTGGCCACGGAAGGAGACCTGGAGGGTCACACCGGGTAGGACCATCCGGCAGGAGCGCGGGACAGGGGCGATCGTGCCCGCCGTCGTCGCGGTCAACTCACTGGGCTGACCTCAGTGCGGCGATCACCCCGGTGAGCTCGGCGACGAGCCCCGCGACGGTAGTGGAGTCGTTGCCGCCGATCGTGACCGACCTGAGCTCGTCGGGCTTGGGCAGCTTCTCCACGATCTGCGGCAGCGACCGCACCAGGATGCTCTCGGGCGTCTGCTCGTTCTCGATGGCGGCGCGGACCCGGTCCCGGTCGAGGGCCAGCAGGCCCTTCTGGTGCGCCGACTCGGTCCGGGCCAGCTCCAGGGCGAGTTCGCCCTCCAGCTCCAGCCGCCGTCGTTCGAGGTCCTGCTGGATCCGGAGTGTCTGCTCTGCGTGCTGGTCGCGTTCCAGCTGCAGGGCGTGCAGCTGGGTGGCCTTGTCCAGTTCGGCGATCTGGCGGCGGTCGTCGTGCTCCCGCTCGGTCCGGCGCAGCCGTTCGACGGTCTCGGTGTCGAACAGCCGGGCCCCGTTACGGGCCTGCAGCTCGGCGACCTCGCGTTCGTTCTCGATCCGGCGGGATTCCCGGACCCGGGCGGCCGACATCTCCCGCTCGGACACGACCTCCTCGGACTCCAGCTCGGCCAGCCGGGCGATCCTGGCCTGCTCGGCCCGGTAGGGCTTCTGCAGGTTCTCCCAGAGGCGGGACGAGCTGACCACCGCCTCCTTGATCTGCACGGTGACGATCCGCAGGCCCAGGCCCTGGTCGCTGTCGCCCTCGCCCTCGGCGACGGCCCGCAGCCGGGCGGTCAGCTCCTCGATGATGGGCTGCTTGTCACTCAGCACGTCGCGCACGCTCATCGTGGACACCTTGTCCTTGATGGCGGCCTCGGCCTGTTCCTTGAGCTGCAGGTTGACCAGCCGCATCGGGTCCTCGGAGTCACTGAAGTCCAGCTTGCGGTAGGCGATCGGGAAATCCTGGATGATCCACTGGACGTAGCCCTGGACGAGCACGCCCTGCAGTTCCCGGCAGATGCAGTAGGCGTTGATCAGGATCGTCTGGGTCGCGCCCGGGACGACCAGGAAGGCGTCGGTGGCCGGGTTGAACCGGAACGAGGTGCCCAGGCCGATGTCGAGCACGGCCCTGCCTCTGCGCGTGTGCACGACGAAGGCGTTCGGTGGGACCAGCACGGTCTTCCACCGCCAGAACCCGGTGATCCGCACGTCGACCGCGCCGTTGGTGCGGGCGTCAGCGGCGCCGCCGCCGAGCGCCCGTTCGCGCTTGACCATCGGGCTGGCGGCCGGAGCGTAGGGCCGCGCCTTCAGGTCGCCTTCGAGGACCGCCTGCTGCGCGACGACCTGATCCAGATAGCTGTTGTTCTGTGGTGCGGCCATGCTGCCTCCCGGGGGTCTCATCCGTTCGACGCCCCGGGGAGATCATCGGTTCAGTCGATCGCGACCGGGTGGGACTCGGCCGGTGCGGCGGCGGGCGTGGGCCGGACCAGGAGGCAGGCAGCCGCACCGAGCAGCACGATCACGACCGGGAACAACATGGTCGGCTTGACCGCCGAGACGAAGGAGTGCTCGAAGACCTCCCTGGAGATCCTGCGCATCTGGGCGGTGACGTCGGCCGGCAGTCCGGTCGGCAGGGTGCCGCCGGTCTGGCCCGCGCCGACCTCGATGCCGCCCTTGGCCGCGCCGGAGAACCCCTTGACGAACGGTTCGCGGAACTGCTCGGGCAGTTCGGCGGCCCGGGTCCTGGCCTCCTCGGCCATCGAGGCGGCCAGCCGGTTCTGCAGGATCGCACCGGCCGCGGTGCTGCCCAGGACCGAGCCGATCTGGCGCAGGGTGTTGTTGACACCCGAGGCCGCCCCGGCCATCTGCGGGGAGATCTCGCGCATCGCCTCGGTCGCCATCGGCGCGAACACGCAGCCGATGCCGATACCCGACAGCACGAACGGGCCCATGAAGGACTGCCAGGAGGAGTCCACGTCGAAGATCACGAGCAGCCAGCCCATGCCGGCCGCGTAGATGGTCAGCCCGAAGATCAGGATCCGCTTGCCGCCGAGCCGGTCCGACAGCTTGCCCGCGAACGGCGCAATGAACATCGAGATCACCGAGGACGGCGCGAGTACCAGCCCGGCCTTGATCGCGGAGAAGCCCAGGACGGACTGCAGATAGATCGAGATCGGCAGGAACAGTCCGATCATGCCGATCGACACGGCCATACCGACCAGGCTGAGCACGGTGAAGTTGCGCTGCCGGAACAGCGCGAACGGCACCAGCGGCTCGGAGTCCTGGCGGGCGCGCTGCTGGTACACAAAGCCGACGAAGATCAGAACCGAGGCGGCGAGCATGCCCCAGATCCACAGGTTCCACTCATAGCGCTGGCCCTCGGTGAGGGCGAACGCCAGGCAGAACAGCCCGGCCGTGGCGATCAGCACGCCGGGGAGGTCGAGCCGGTGGTCGCGGGAGTGCCGTACGTCCGGGATGAGCGTGATCGCCATGATGAACACGACCACGCCGATCGGGACGTTCACGAAGAAGATCCAGCGCCAGTCGAAGGCGCTGACGAGCAGGCCGCCGACGGTCGGCCCGGAGATCGCGGCGAGCCCGGCGACCGCGCCCCACACGCCCATGGCCGTGCCGCGCCGTTCCGCCGGGAAGTGCGCGATGATCAGTGCCATGGTCTGCGGCATCAGCATGGCCGCGCCCAAGCCCTGCAGCACCCGGGCGGCGATCAACTGCCACGGCTCGGCGGCCAGGCCACACAAGAGCGAGGCGAGGGTGAACACCGCGACGCCGGCCGCGAACAGGTTGCGCTGCCCGCGCAGGTCGCCCAGCCGGCCCGCCGTGATCAGCAGCACGGCCAGGATCAGCACGTAGCCGTTGATCACCCAGAGCACCTCGTCGAACGAGGCGTCCAGCTTGTCGAGCATGCTCGGGATCGCGATGTTGACGATCGTGAGGTCGAGCAGGGTCATGAAGAAGCCGAGCGAGAGCGTTACGAGGATCGCCCACGGGTTACCGTGCCAGCGGCGGAGTAGGGAGGTCACGGAGGATTACGATACGCCATCGTCCTAAACTGCCGGACGGGCCGGGGTGGAGACGGTCGCGGCCGAGGGCTGGCACCGCCACCACGAACTGCACCCTTTTTCATGGCTGACATTATCCCGGTTCCAGGTGGATTGCGGCAACCCCGAAATGCGGGTAGGTGTCACAGATCCGTCACGAGACGCATCGACCGGATAACGGTCCGAAATGAACTGGGCATGAAGACATTCCGAATGAGAGCATTTGCTCGCACATTCCGGGTATTTCTCATGACGGGTGCACAGATTGAACGCCGAACTAGTCAACCTCGCCGGACCGGCCGGCGACTGGATTCAGCTCCACAACGGTGAACGGGTCGTTTTCGGCCGGAGCCCCGAAGTGGAGATGCCGCTCGACAACGACCCGTGGCTGTCGCGCCGGGCCGGTGAGATCGCGGTGGTCGGGACCGGGGTACGGATCACCAACCTCAGTACCCGGCACTCCCTGCACGTGAGCGTCGGGGAGGAGCTCATGCGGCTACCGGTGGTCACCGGGACCACCGGTGACTTCGGCTTCTTCCTGGCCTCGGGCACCGCGGTCGTCGGCACCGGCTCCATGCTCGAGCAGGGGCGGGCGATCCGGCTGTCGCTGCCCGCACGCTGGTCCCTGCCCCGCGACGATGATCCCGGCTGGTCGACCGCGCCCCAGCTGACCACCGAGCTTCCGGTCCGGCTGGGCACGGCCACCAAGGAGTTCATGGTCGCGTTCCTGCTGTGCC
>JBDSTJ010000468.1:0-10421 GCA_039928335.1 Streptosporangiaceae bacterium
GGGGTCGAGCCCGGCCCTGGCGGACTGTTCGATCGTGAACTCCCGCACGCTGGCAAGGTTGCCGCGGTCGAAGAAGCAGGTCGGGGCGTCGACCGGAGGGGCGGGCAGCTCCCGGTTGGTGGCGTCGATCACCCGCTGGGGGTCGAAGTCCATGCTGATCCGGCTGCCGTGCCCGCTGATGATCACTGGGTGGTTGGCCTCGGCGTCGGCGATGGCCCGGGTACCGAGTCCGGAAAGGTCGTAGGGGCACAGGATCGTCGCGTCGCGGTCGGCGAAGGCCAGGTTGATCAGAGCTTCGTGCTGGGCACAGGCCGGGTACTCCAGCTCGCTGCGCCCCGCCCAGATGGGCTCCCCGATGATGCGGACGTGCGCGCCGGGATGGGCGTCGGCGAACGTGGCCAGGATACCGGGGATGATCCGGCCGGGGTTGCGGCCGGCCTCCGCCATGTCGATCAGTGTCACGCTCTCCGCGTCGGCACCCAGCGCCTCCCCGAGCAGATCGAGATGGGGCCGGGGGACCGCGACGGCGACCGGTTCCCCCTGGGCCAGGCCGTGCCGCACGAAGGGCAGGGTCCCGGCGAGGAATTCTGTGTCCCCCCGATAGAACAGGGCCGGATGTTCGAAGGCCATGCTCATCGAGTACCCACTTCGACCCCAGACATGTCGGTGCATCCCTAGGATGAGGATATCCGCGGCGATGAGCCGGCCGAACGGCTTTCCAACCGCGCCCGGGTGTTGTACGTATTGCCCAGGCGCCAGTGTCAACCAGGGGGTGTGGCCATGCAAGAACTCAACCTCTCCGTCGTACCCGCAGTGGGTCAGGCCGTGATCTTGGTCACCGGGGACCTCGATGCGATGAGCTACGGCCAGCTCGACGCGCTCCTGGAGGAGCACGCGCCCAGCGACGGCAAGGTCGTCCTCGACCTGTCCGGGCTCACCTTCCTGGACTCCCGGGGACTGGGCTCGATCGTCGCGCTGTGGCAGCGGCTGCAGCGGCACGGCGGATCCCTGGTGATCGCCGGAGCTCGCTACGAGTCGGCCAGAGTGCTGTGGATCACCGGTCTCGCCGACCGGCTGACCCTCGCCGACGCGGTCGAGCCCAAACCCGCATAGCAATGCACCGCTTGCGTACGCATGTTCCTGACTCAAGGGGTATTGAGGGCGGCGAAGCACACTAAAAGGAGAGCTGCCATGGGTTGGGGATTTCGAAAGTCGTACAAGTTCGGTCCGTTCCGGGTCAATCTGTCGAAGTCCGGGATCGGGCACAGCTTCGGCGGCAAGGGTGCGCGCTACACCAAGACCGCTGACGGCGGCAAGATGATGACCTTCCGGATCCCCGGCACCGGGCTCTCCTGGCGACGTCCGATTGGCCGCAAACGCGACCGTTGAGACGCGACCGTTGAGACGCGACCGTTGAGACGCGATTGTTGAGACACTGACGGCATGAGAACCGAAGCACCGTTGATCGGTGACGAGCGGTCGATGCTCGTGGCGTGGCTCGAGTTCCACCGGGAGACCCTCGCCGTCAAGTGCGAGGGTCTCACCGCGGACCAGCTCAGGGCGCGTGCGGTACCGCCATCCAGCCTGTCGCTGCTCGGCCTCGTCCGGCACATGGCGGACGTGGAGCGCAACTGGTTCCGCAACGTCCTCGACGGGCAGGCCCTGGCCTTCCGCTACTCCGCCGACGACAACCTCGACGGGGAGTTCGACGACGTGCACACCGCAGACCCCGACGAGGCGTTCGCCGGCTGGCGGGTGGAGTGCGCGATCGCCCGCGACCTCCTCGCCAGGGCCGTCTCGCTCGAGGTCACCGGATCCCGGATCCGCGAGGGCCGGGAACAGGTCTACTCGCTGCGCTGGATCCTGATCCACATGATCGAGGAGTACGCCCGGCACAACGGCCACGCCGACCTGCTGCGCGAGGCCATCGACGGCGTGACCGGCGAGTAGCCAGGAGATCGCCTGGTCAGGAGATAGTCCGCCACAGCTGCTCGGCGACGAGTTCGCGGCTGCGCCAGCCGTCGGCGGTGCGGACCATCCGGTGATGGTAGAAGCCGCCGCCGCGCAGCAGGCCGGGGGCGGTTGCGGAGATCATCTCCCGGGACGGGGCCAGGGTGTCGGTGAAGGACGCGGTGACACCCGCCTCGTCGCCGTCGAAGGCGACGGCGATCGACCCGATCAGGTGCTGGCGGCCCGGCCAGGTCGGCAGGATCTCCGACAGCCAGGCCTTGATCTCGGGCACGGAGCCCTTGGCTCCACCGGTGGAGGTGTAGTCGAGCACCGCGTCCTCGGTGAAGATCGTGTCGAGCAGGCCCCACCTTCCGGTGTCCACTGCCAGCGCGTAGCGGGCGAGCAGGTCGGCGATCTCAAAACGGTAGGAGAGCTCGGACATGGCCGCCTTTCTGTCGGACTTCACAGCATGATGCCGGGACAGAACCATGATCCGGAATACCTGGAATTGCGCTTACGGGTGATTTCGGCCGGTCGGTGGATACGGCGTGGCCCGCCCCTTACCCACGGTGAGCAGGGAGCTGCGCTTCGTCGGAGGGACCAAGCGGGCCGTCAGATGAGGGCCGCGAGCTCGCCGGCCTGCCCCGCCAGCGCCGCATAGCGCCCGTCGAGTTCGATCAGCTCCGCGTGCGTGCCGCGCTCGACGACCTGCCCGTGGTCGAGGACGACGATCTGGTCGGCGTGCCGGACCGTGGACAGCCGGTGGGCGATCGTGAGGGTCGTACGGCCCTGGGAGAGGGTGTCGATCGCCTCCTGGACGGCACGTTCGGTCTGGTTGTCCAGGGCGCTGGTCGCCTCGTCCAGGATCAGGACCGGCGGGTCCCGCAGGATGGTCCGGGCGATGGCGAGCCGCTGCTTCTCGCCACCGGAGAACCGGTAGCCGCGCTCGCCGACCATCGTTTCATAGCCGTCCGGCAGCGAGGCGATGTGGTGGTGGATCTGTGCGGCCCGTGCTGCCTGCTCAAGCTCGGCGTCGGTGGCCTGCGGCTTGGCGAAGCGCAGGTTGTCGGCGATGGAGGCGTGGAAAAGGTAGGTCTCCTGGGAGACCACGCCGACCGCCCGGGCGAGGGTCTCAAAGCCCAGGTCGCGCACGTCGAGGCCGTCGATGGTGACCCGGCCCTCGGTAGCGTCGTACAGCCGGGGGACCAGGTAGCTGAGGGTCGTCTTGCCGGATCCGGTCTCGCCTACCACGGCCAGGCTGGTTCCGGCGGGCACGTCCAGGTCGATGCCCCGCAGGGCGTGCGAGCCGGGGCCGTAGGAGAAGCCGACGCCTTCGAACCGGACATCTCCCCTGATCTCCAGGGGCGTCGCCGGCTTGGCCGGCTCGTCCAGGTCGGGCACGAGGTCGAGGTACTCGAAGATCCGGCCGAACAGGGCGGTGGACGACTGGAGCTCGACCCCGGTCTGCAGCAGCATCATCATCGGCCGGAACAGGGTGGACTGCAGGGTGGTGAAGGCGACCAGGGTGCCGATGGACACCAGCGGAGTGCCCTGGGACACCGTCACGCCCGCGGCGAAGTAGATCAGTGCGGGCATCGCGGCCATCACGATGCCGATGGTCGACTGCCGCCAGCGGCCGGCCATGGTGGACCGGATCTCCAGGTCGACGAGCGTGTCGGACTCGGCGGAGAACCGGTCGGTGAGGGACCGCGAGCGGCCCATGGTCCGGCCCAGCAGGATGCCGCTGACCGACAGCGACTCCTCGACCATCGCCGACATCCGGGCCAGCTGGCGCTGCCGGTTCCTGGTGATCTTCTTGCGCTCGCGGCCGACCTTGCGACTGATCCAGACGAAGAGGGGGAGCATCACCAGCGAGACCATGGTGAGTCGCCAGTCCAGGGCGAACATGGCGATCATGGAGGCCACGACGCTGGTGAAGTTGGACACCAGCGAGGTCGCGGTGGAGCTCACCGTCGACTGCATGCCGCCGATGTCGTTGGCGATGCGGGACTGGACCTCACCGGTGCGGGTCCGGGTGAAGAAGGCGAGGGACATCCGCTGGAGGTGGGCGTAGACGGCGGTGCGCAGGTCGTGCATGACCTGCTGGCCGACGGCGGTCGACAGGTAGGACTGGATCACGCCGAAGACGCTGGTGGCCACGGCCACTGCGATCATGCCGACGACGAGAGCGGTCAGCAGGCCGAGCCGCTGGTCCGGCAGGGCCACGTCGATGACTTCGCGCAGCAGGAACGGTGAGGCGACCGACACCAGTGAGGACACGCCGACGAGCAGCGCGACCACGGAGAGGCGGCCTCGGTAGGGGTGGAAGAGGAGGAGGATCCGGCGGATCTCGACCTTCTCCCGGGGTTCAGGGGGCTGCACAGGCGGCTCCGTTTCGGTGAGGGATGGTCCTAGGACTTCAACTGAGCATGCCTCATAGGTATTCCACAAGACTATGAGCTAAACTCAGTGTTGTGGGTGACGACGAACTGGCCGAACTGCTCCTGCGCGCGGCGCGCTCACTGCGGCGCGGCCACCGGGACGCGTTCGAGCCGCTCGGACTGAGCCCGTCCCAGGCCAGGGCCCTGCGGGTGATCCTCAAAGCCGCCAGCCCGCCCCGGATGACCGACCTCGCAGAGCGGCTGGGCATCGTGCCCAGGTCGGCCACGACCCTGGTGGACGCCCTGGAGGCCGCGGGCCTGGTCCGGCGGGCCGACGACCCCGCCAGCAGGCGCTCGGTCCTGGTCGTCCCGACCACGGAGGGCTTGGCCGTACGGGACCGGCTCCGCGAGGCCCGCCGCCGGGCCGCCGAGGACCTGTTCGCGCCGCTCTCGACCGCACAACGCGAGACCCTGCGCGGCCTGCTCGACTCGATCACGGGCTGATCGGCGACAATGAAGGCATGATCGATTTCCCCCGGGCGCCCCTGGGACACTGGCCGACCCCGCTTCAGGACTGTCCGCGGTTGACCGACGCACTGGGCGGACCGCGCATCCTGGTGAAGCGCGACGACTGCTCCGGCCTGGCCCTGGGCGGCAACAAGACCAGGAAGCTCGAGTTCCTGCTCGGCCAGGCGCTCGCCGAGGGCCATCGGACGGTCGTCACCTTCGGGGCGGTCCAGTCCAACCACGCCCGCCAGACCGCCGCCGCCTGTGCCAGGCTGGGCCTGCGCTGCGAACTGATCCTCAGCCGGTCGGTGCCCAGGACCGACGAACTGTACGAGACGTCGGGCAACGTCCTGCTCGACCGCCTGCTCGGCGCGGGCGTCCACATCGTCGACGGGCTCGAGGAGACCCTCGCAGTCCTGGAGCGGATCGGACCGGCCTATGTCATCCCGCCGGGAGGCTCCAACGCGATCGGTGCGGTCGGCTATGTCGTGGCCGCCCAGGAGCTGACTGAGGCCCCTGACCGTATCGTCCTGGGCTGTTCGACCGCGGGCACCGCCGCCGGTCTCGTGGTGGGCTCACCGGCCCGGGTCGAGGCGATCTGCGTGTACGAGCGGGCCGGGGAGACCGGAGCGACCCTGGACCGGCTGATCGGGGAGACCTCGGAACTGGTCGGTTCGGCCCCGCTGGGCGGTCACACGGTCCACGAGGACTGGCTCGGTGGCGGCTATGGCATTCCCACCCCCGAGATGACCGAGGCCGTCAGGCTCTTCGCCCGCACCGAAGGGCTTCTGCTCGACCCCGTCTACACCGGAAAGGCCGCCGCGGGTCTGATCGGCCTGATCCGCTCGGGCCGGATCGGCCCGGAGGAGACCGTGGTCTTCTGGCACACCGGCGGAGGCCCGGGGCTGTTCGTCTATCCGGACGCGCTGTGAACCTCGTCGACCGCGAACTCCTCCGGCGGCTGCTGGATTCTCCGGCCGACGACGCGGCGCTCCTTCTCTTTGAGGGGGTCTGTTCCGTGGTCGACGCCCAGCCGGGGCGCAAGGGAATGCTCGACGCCCGGCGGCGCGAGCTGGTTCTGCCGGCCGTCTCCGCCGAGCAGTTCGACCGGCTTGTGCACGCCCTGGACAACACGGCCAGGGATCTCGGGTTCAGCTGAATGGCCGGATCGGCCTTTCGGGCGGGAAAGCCGAAGGCACCGGCCGAGGAACTCAGCCGGTGCCGGTGCGGTCTTGCCTCAGGCTAATGAGCTGCCTGGTACTGCTCGATCACCGCGGCGGGAATACGGCCCCGCTCGTTGACCTTGAGGCCCTGGTTCTTGGCCCACTCGCGGATCTCGTGCGAACGTTCGCGGTTGCTGGAGTTGCGCACGGCCTTGACGCCACGTGCTCCGGCCTGGCGGGTCTGCCGAGAGCCCTTGTCCATGAACGGCTGAAGCGCCGTCCGGAGCTTGTCGGCGTTCTTGGTGCTCAGGTCGATCTCGTAATGCGCGCCGTCCAGGGAGAACGTCAGGGTCTCCTCGGCGGTTCCGCCATCGAGGTCGTCCACGAGCAGAACCTCAATCTTACGTGCCATGGGGCGTTCTCCTGTTACCGGTTATGCGTCTGGATTGGCGTCGGGGTGAGTCTCTATGAAAGCAGAATACACATCATCTGCGATCTTGCCCCTTACCGAGACCTCCATGCCCTCTTTTTTCGCCCAGGTGCGAACATCGGTGTTCGTGTAACCCTTGATCCTCGCGGGGGATTCGGCCCTCTTCCCCTTGCCGGGCTGTATCACCTCGTTCGAGTGCGCCAGGTAAAGGGCGACGGTCTCGAGTGCCTCCCGCAGCCTCTTGTCGTTGTCGTCGCTCAGATCGATCGTGAACAACCGGTCCAGGACCTCGAAGTCGCGCTTGGCGACATCCGGGGTCTCCGCTCCATCGAGATCGTCCACCTTGATGATCTTTTCTGCCACGAGTCAGAGGTCCTTCCACTTGATTTGCTGTGCGCACGCCAGAGCACAGTGTGGTCAGGTGTGCGTCGTCCGTCAAAACGGTCCACCGTTGTTGCGGGCAATTCCCATGGGAAGGTCAATCGGCCCCGGATTACCGCGGGATCTCGCGCGTGGCGGGGCTACAGGGTCCCGGGCCGGTCCGGCCAGGACGGGACGACGTCGGGCAGGTCCTGATTCACCGACATCGGGAACTCGGCGGCCCGCTTCTCCAGGAACGAGGTGACCCCTTCCGCGGCGTCGGGCGCGGCGCCCAGCACGGCCATCAGCCGGGAGTCGGCGGCATGGGCCTCCCACGGGTTCGTGGCGGACAGGCCCGACCACATCAGCCGGCGGATCGCGGCGACCGAGACGGCCGAGGTGTTGTCGGCGATCTCCCTGGCCAGCGCGTAGGCGGCGGGCAGCAGTTCCTCGACCGGGTAGGTCCGGGAGACCAGGCGGCCGGCCAGGGCCTCCTCGGCGAGGAAGACCCGGCCGGTCGCGGCCCACTCCATCGCCTGGGAGATGCCGACCAGCCGGGGCAGGAACCAGCTTGAGGCGGCCTCGCTGACGATGCCGCGCCGGGCGAACACGAACCCGAACTTCGCGCTGTCGGCGGCCAGCCGTACGTCCATCGGCAGGGTCATCGTGATGCCCACCCCGACGGCCGCGCCGTTGATCGCGCCGATCACCGGCTTGAGGCACCGGGCGATTCGCAGGGCGACCGTACCGCCGCCGTCGCGCGGGGTGCCGTCGGCCAGCAGGTCCGCGCCGAACATGTCGCCGGACTGGTGCTGGTCGAACGTGCCGCCGCCCGCCTCGAGGTCGGCTCCCGCGCAGAAGGCACGGCCGGCGCCGGTGACGACGACCACCCGGACGGCGTCGTCGGCGTCGATCTCGTCGAAGGCCGCGAGCATCTCGCCGCGCATCTGGTAGGTGTAGGCGTTCATCCGTTCGGGCCGGTTCAGCGTGATCGTCGCGATCGCGTCGGAGACCTCATAGCGGATCTGCTCGTACGACAAACTGGCTCCCTGGGCTCGGTTTACTACCGGGCGGTAGCCTAGCTGACCTGTGGGTCACCCCCGGTGATATGTTCCGAATCTATGACGGACGACGTGTGGAACACCCCGGAGCGCACCGCCCTGCGCGAGCTGGTCCGCGACTTCACCGCGCGGGAGATCCTGCCCTCGCTCCAGGAGTGGGAGGACGCCGGCGAACTGCCCCGGTCCCTGCACCTCAGGGCCGCCGAGGCCGGACTGCTCGGCGCGGGCTTTCCCGAGGCGGCCGGCGGTTCCGGCGGAGAGATCTTCGACGCGCTGATCGTGGCCGAGGAGATGATCCAGTCGGGTGGGTCCGGCGGCCTGGTCGCCTCGCTGTTCACCCACGGCATCGCGATCCCGCACCTCATCACCGCAGGCAACCCCTCCCAGATCGACCGCTATGTCCGGCCGGTCCTGGCGGGCGAGATGATCGGCTGCCTCGGGATCACCGAGCCGGACACCGGCTCGGACGTGGCCGGGGTCCGGACCTCGGCGGTCCGCGACGGTGACTCCTACGTCGTGAACGGCTCCAAGCTGTACATCACCTCGGGGGTGCGAGCCGACTTCGTGACCGCGGCGGTCCGCACCGGCGAACCCGGGTTCGGCGGGCTGTCGCTGCTGGTCATCGACAAGGGGACCCCCGGCTTCACGGTGTCCAGGTCGCTGCGGAAGATGGGCTGGCTCTGCTCCGACACCGCCGAGCTGGCCTTCTCCGACGTCCGGGTCCCGGTCGCCAACCTGGTCGGCGCGGAGAACAGCGGCTTCCTCCAGATCATGCAGAACTTCGTCACCGAACGGCTGTCGCTGGCCGTCCAGGCGCACGCGCACGCCCAGCGCTGCCTCGACTTGACCCTCGCCTGGATCCGGCAGCGGGAGACGTTCGGGCGGCCGCTGTCGTCCCGCCAGGTGGTCCGGCACAAGGTCGCCGAGATGGCCCGGCAGGTCGACGTCGCCCGGTCCTACACCCGGCGGATCACCGAGCGGCACGTGGCGGGGCAGGACGTGCTCACCGAGACCGCCTACGCCAAGAACACAGCCGTTTACGCCTGCGAGTTCGTCGTCAACGAGGCCGTCCAGTTGCACGGGGGCATGGGCTACCTGCGCGAGGCCGAGGTCGAACGGCACTACCGCGACATCCGGATCCTCGGCATCGGTGGCGGCACCAACGAGATCATGAATGAGATCATCGCGAAGCGTCTCGGCCTCTGAGCAACACGATCGCGACCAGACCGGTGACGCCCGCGCCGGCGACCACCCCCGACACCGACACGAACTGGCCGACCGCCCCGGCCAGGGCGAAGCCGATGCCCTGCCAGAACATCAGCCCCGCGCTCTGCAGTGCCAGCGCGCGGCTGAGCAGGCGCTCGGGCGTGATCTCGAGGACGAGGTGGTCCTGGCCGAGGTGGTAGCCGACGCCGGCGCCCGAGACGAGCAGGATGGCCATCACGGCGAAGAACCCGGGCTCCAGCCCGTACAGCACCAGCGGAGCCACCGTGCAGACGGCCAGCGGTGTGATCACCCTGACCTGGCGGCGGGGGGTGAGCGCCTTCATCACCGCGAACTCGCCCAGCACGCAGCCGAGCGGGAGCACTGCCATGATCAGGCCGAGCTTGGCTGTACTGAACCCCTGCTCGTGGGCGTAGGGGTTGGCCAGCGCCTCGGGCGCCACCGACAGCGCCGCGATGAACCAGCCGAACAGCAGGATCCGGCGCAGCGGGCGGACCGACAAGACCTCGCGCAGGCCGCCGATCGAGTCGGAGACCAGCGAGCCGCCCCCCGAGGCCCCGGTGACCTGCCGCTCGGTCGTGCCGAAACGCAACAGGGCGGCCGACAGGAGCGCCGCCGCGCTCTCGATCAGCAGAGCGGCCTGCGGCCGCACGCCGGTGAGCAGCAGGCCGCCCAGCCCCAGCCCGGCGACCTGCCCGCCCTGGGCGACCAGCCGGACCAGGCTCCGGCCCGGCACATAGGCGGGACCCGGCAGGATCTCCCGCAGGGTCGCCGCCCGGGTCCCCGACAGGATCGGGCCGGTCATGCCCATCAGGAAGACCAGCGCCAGCAGGGCCGCCACCGGCATGCCGGGGATCGCCATGACGGCTGCGATCGTCGCGATGGCGAGGTCGCAGGCGACCAGGAGACTGCGGGCGGGCACCCGGTCGACCAGGGCGCCCGCGAAGGCGCCAGCGAACAGGTGGGGGGCGAAGGCCAGCGTGAACACGAGCGCGGTGAGCAGCGGCGATCCGGTGCGCTGGAAGATCAGCACGGTCGTGGCGAAATCGGCGACGACCAGCCCGAGAAAGGAGATCACGTGCGCGGCGAAGATCACCCGGAACTCGGGGACGGCGAAGGCGTCGCCGTAGCGCTGGCGGGATTCGGTGGTCACTCCGTGACTGTCGCCCGGCCTAGGATGAGGCGCGAATCATTCGTTCCCGGACGAATCCAAGGGCCACTCCATTGATCGAGCTCAGGCTGACCTCGCAGGACCTGCTTCGCTGCCGGTTCGCGATCTCCCCGATCTGGGAGACCGACGGCGCGGTCAGAGCCCTGCACGACACCCGGATGCAGCCCTTCCACC
>JBDSTJ010000469.1:0-4471 GCA_039928335.1 Streptosporangiaceae bacterium
CAGGCCGCCGCACTGTGCTGAAGCCCGAAGATCGTCAGGTCGAACAGCTCATCGTCGCGCAACATCTGCTCGGAGTTGCGGGCGACCTGGAGGATCAGGGCCACGAGACCGGGTTCGGGGGTGAAGCCGTGCCGGGTCAGCCAGTACTCCACGTTCGACGCCCCGCTGCCGGGACCGACCTCGATGTGCTGGTGCCGGCCGAAGGAGGAGGCCGGCACCGAGGAGTAGACCCGGTCGGCGAGCCACTCGCCGTGCCCCGCGCCCGCCTTCACGATCGCGGCGGTGTGGATGCCGCTGGCCGTCCGGAAGGCGTCGCCGCCCACGACCGGGTGGTCCGGCGGGATCACCCGGTCGAACGACGCCGAGGCGGTGGCGCAGTAGTCGGGCAGCGCCGACAGGTCCCGGTCGTCGCCCGCGAGGTGCAGGTTGACCAGTAGCTGTTCCATCGCCGAGTTGCCGCACCGCTCACCGACGCCCAGCGCGGTCCCGTGCACCCGGTCGGCCCCCGCGTCGATCGCGGCGAGCGCGTTGGCCAGGGCCAGGCCCCGGTCGTTGTGGCCGTGCCAGTCGACCTGGACGTCGGCGCAGCCGTCGTAGGCCAGCAGGTCCTCGCGGGCGAACCGCACCAGCCGCGCCGTGCCTTCCGGGGTGGCGTACCCGGCGGTGTCGCACAGGCAGATCCGGGTGGCGCCCTCCTCCAGCGCGGCGTGGTAGAGGATCCGGAGGATGTCCGGCCGCGAGCGGGTCGTGTCCTAGGTGACCAGGCAGACCTTCAGCCCCTCACGCACCGCGAAGCGCACCGACTCCCGGATGGCACGGACCATGCCCATGAGCGTCCAGCCTTCGGCGATCATGCGGATGGGGCTGGAACCGATGAACGCCATCGCCTCGATCGGCACCCCGGCCTTCGCGGAGATGTCCGCGATCGGCTTGAGGTCGGCCACCACGGTGCGGCCGGCGCAGTTGAGGGCGATGGGCAGCCGCTCGTCGGCCGCGGCCCTGGCCAGTGCGAGCGTCGCCTGGTAGCCGGCCTCGCCGGACACCGGCATCCCGATGTCCGCGGCGTCGATGCCCAGGTCGGCCATCTGGCGGAGCAGCCGCACCCGCTCCTGGACGGGCGGCTGGCGCACCGAGGGGCTCTGCAGCCCGTCCCGGAGGGATTCGTCGTCGAGCTCCACCCGGCTCCGGGGTGCCGGCGACGGCGCCCAGTCGAAGACCAGATCGGCTTCTTTGTCGATCATTGTGTTCCTCTCCGCACCCAGAGGCCAATGAATTGATAAGACATGGCCTCACGATGCACAATTAATTGAAAAGGTTTACGCCGAGAAACCTCAACCAATTGTGCGATCCAGGCAAGACCCCTACTCCTTAAGTGGTAGCCGGGCGTACCTCTTTGAGGTCCGAGGTGTGCTGATTACTGAACAGAAACCTTGACCACGATGGCCCGGCTCGGCAGATTGAAGGAGCTGGAAGTGACCTGCGTGGCAATCCGCCGGCTCAGGTCCCCAACAGACCCGCACCGGGAGGCGCCGTGAAAATCATGATTGTGGAGGTCGAAGAGAAGCTCGCCGACGCTCTCTGTCTCACGCTCGACCGGCGCGGTCACGACCCGATCCACGTCGCCACGGCGGCGGCCGCGCTCCGGGAGTTCCCCCGGGCCCAGTTCATCCTGCTCGACCTCGAGCTACCGGACCTGGACGGGCACGAACTGTGCCGCCAGCTCCGGGAGCTCACCGACGCCCCGATCATCGCCCTGTCCGGACGGGCGAGTGAGATCGACCGGCTGCTCGCCTTCAGCCTCGGCGCCGACGACTATGTGGGCAAGCCGTTCAGCTACTACGAACTCCTGGCCCGGATCGACGCCGTCGTCCGCCGGGCCTCACGGTCGATCGACGCGCCACGGGACCAGGCCGAGGCACTGCAGGGCCCCGATCTGGTTCTCAGCATCGGCGACCTCCGGATGGATCTGCGGGCCCGCCGGGTCACCGTCGGGAACCGTCAGATCAGGCTCACCCGCAAGGAGTTCGACCTCCTCACGATCCTGATGGAGGACTGCGGGATGGTCAGGACCCGTGAGGAGATCCTGGCCAAGGTGTGGGACGAGAACTGGTTCGGTTCCACCCGGACCCTGGACGTCCATGTCGGCTCACTACGTCACAAGCTCGGCGACCGCGGCTGGATCGAGACCGTCCGCGGCGTCGGATACCGAATCGATGTTCCCGTGCCTGCCGGTCAGGCACCGACCCGTTAGGAGCACTGTGTTCCCACCGATCACGCCCGACCAGCGGAGGGTTCGCCGGCTGTTCACCTCCGAGTCCGTCACCGAGGGACATCCCGACAAGATCGCCGACCAGATCAGCGACGCGATCCTGGACGCCCTCATCGCCGAGGACCCCGACTGCCGGGTGGCCGTCGAGACCCTGATCACGACCGGTCAGGTCCACGTGGCGGGCGAGGTGACCACCACGCAGTACACCGACATCCCCTGGCTGGTGCGCGAGACCATCACCGACATCGGCTACGACGGTTCGGTCATCGGCTTCGACGGCGCGAGCTGCGGGGTCAGCGTCTCGATCGGACAGCAGTCCCCCGACATCGCCCAGGGCGTCGACACCGCCTACGAGGCGCGGGTCGACGGCAAGGACGACATCCTCGGCCAGCAGGGCGCGGGCGACCAGGGACTGATGTTCGGTTACGCCTGCACCGACACTCCGCAGCTGATGCCCCTGCCGATCACGCTGGCCAACCGGCTCGCCAAACGGCTCGCGACGGTGCGCAAGAACGGCACCATCCCCTATCTGCGGCCCGACGGCAAGACCCAGGTGACCATCGAGTACGAGGGCGACCGCCCGGTCCGGCTGGACACCGTCGTCCTGTCGACCCAGCACGCCTCGCACATCAACCTGGAGCAGCTGCTCACCCCCGACATCGTCGAGCACGTGATCGCGCCGGAGCTGGCCGGGCTCGGCATCGAGACCGAGGGGTACCGGCTGCTGGTCAACCCCACCGGGCGGTTCGAGATCGGCGGCCCGATGGGCGACACCGGGGTGACCGGCCGCAAGATCATGGTCGACACCTACGGCGGGATGGCCCGGCACGGCGGCGGCGCGTTCTCCGGCAAGGATCCGTCGAAGGTCGACCGGTCCGCCGCCTACGCCACCCGTTGGGTGGCCAAGAACATCGTGGCCGCGGGCCTGGCCGACCGCTGCGAGGTCCAGGTGGCCTACGCGATCGGCAAGGCCTCGCCGGTCGGCCTGTTCATCGAGTGCTTCGGTACCGAGACCGCGCCGCTGGAGCAGATCCACCGGGCCGCCGAGAAGGTCTTCGACCTCAGGCCCGCCGCGATCATCCGCGATCTGGACCTGCTCCGCCCCATCTACCGCCGCACCGCCACCTACGGTCACTTCGGCCGTCGCGACTTCACCTGGGAACGCACAGACCGGGCAGCCGACCTCCGGAATGCCGTCGAGGGCTGACCCGGTCGGCCTCGTCCCGCTGCCTGTTTCGTCAGCTCAGCGGGACGGGGCCGGTGCACTCCCTGACACGAACTGGCCCCCCCTCTGTCACTGTCGCCGGTTCGGGCGGCGTGGGCACACTGAGCTCCTGAACCCGTCAGTCACAGGAGAGGCTCATGTCCCTCGCCGCTGTACTCCTTCCCGCCGCGATCGCCCTCATCATGCTGGGCCTCGGCCTGGCCCTCACGGTGCCGGACTTCCGCCGGGTCCTCGCCTCGCCGCGCGCCGTCACGCTCGTCCTGCTCTGCCAGCTCCTCGTGGTCCCCCTGATCGCCTACGGACTGGTCGTCCTGTTCGATCCGGCGCCGGCGCTCGGCGTGGGGGTGATGTTGCTGGTGGCGACGCCGGGCGGGCCCCTGTCGAACCTCTTCAGCCATCTGGCCGGCGCGGACGTCGCCCTCAACATCAGCCTGACGGCCATCTCCTCGGTGATCTCGGCGGCGAGCTTTCCGATCATCGCCAATCTGTCGGTGCACCGCCTGATGGACGGCGGCAGGGACGTGGGCCTGCAGACGGGCAAGATCGTGCAGGTCGCCGCGCTCGTGATCGTGCCGGTGGTGGTCGGGATGGCGGTGCGGAACCGCAGGCCGCGGTTCGCCGACCGGATGGAGTCACCGGTACGGAGGTTCTCCGCGGTGGTGCTGGTGCTGGTGGTCATCGGGTCGGTGGTCAAGGAGCGGGAGCATCTGGGCCCGGCGTTCACCGGGACGGCCCACATCGTGCTGCTGCTGGCCGCGCTGAGCCTCGCGATCGGTTACACGGTGCCGCGCCTGGGCGGAGTGTCGCACCGGCAGTCGGTCGCCGCCTCGATGGAGATCGGGCTGCACAACACCCCGCTCGCCATCGCGGTCGCGATGAGCCCGAGCATGCTCAACGACTCGACGATGGCCTTCGCGCCGGCCATCTACGCGGTGGTCGTGGTGCCCATGGCGGCGCTGTACACCTACCTCGTCAGC
>JBDSTJ010000470.1:0-6991 GCA_039928335.1 Streptosporangiaceae bacterium
TGAGTTCCTCCTCCAGTTCACGGACGACGGTCTCGCGCGGATCCTCTCCAGGATCCACATGCCCGCCGGGCGAAGCAGGCCGGTTCGTGAATTCTCGCGGTGCTCTCGATGTGAACCTGAGGGAGACTTTCTCATGGGAGAGCGTACCGGCGGCGGGTTCGACGGCATCCGCTTCGTTCGAGCGGGCTCAGGACTCCGCCGACCGCAACGACGAAGAGTGAAACAAAGGCGGGCCGGAGCGGCTGTTCGAGTCCCCCAGCTCGCCTCCGATTGCGTACAGGAGGTCACAGCGAGACATATTGCCAAGGCGGCGGCCGATGTCAGGAACCTCATGGCCTCTGTGCAGAGGACTTCGAGAAGCGACATCCGCCTCGGCGTCAGGGACAACGGCGATCGAGGATCTCTGCCAGGTCGTGCAGGAAGGTCGCCATTCCCTCGGGGCCTGGCACCGTGAGGTCGGCTCGGGCGGCGACTTCCGGGGCTTCCGCCGAGCCACTGCAGATCTTCAAGCCGGGAATGCTCAGTGTGTCCACGGCGGCGAACGCGCTGAGGTCGCCGAGGTCGTCGCCTGCGTAGACGACGGAGGCGGCGGCCAGCTCGGACACTATTCCGCTGAGGGTTCTGCCCTTGTCCGTGCCGGCCTGCCGCAGTTCGATGACGAAGCGGCCGGGTTCCACGATCAGGGAGTGCCGGGCGGCCAGTTCGACCAAGGGGGTACGGAGCCGCGTTATCGCACCGTGCGGGTCCGCGGTCCGTCTGGTGTGCACGGCCACGGCACCGCCCTTGTCCTCGATGAGGGCACCGGCGGGCAGGTCCAGCCGGGAGAGCTCCTCCTTCACGGCGGTGATCCCTGCGTCGTCACCGGCGGCGTCCTGCGGCCCGGAGCCGACGTCCCAGCGCTCGCGGCCGTACTGACCGAAGACGCGGAGCCCGGGGACCGGATGTTCGGTGAACCATCCCTTCGCCCTGATGAACGAGACGGGTCGGCCCGTGATGATCGCCATGGGCAGCACATGCCGGGAGATTCGGCCCAGGGCCGCCAGCATGGTCGGATACGGCTTGGCCTGGTCCGGATCCTCGACGATGGGGGCGAGCACACCGTCGAAGTCGAAGGCCAGCAGGGCAGAGCCGGGATCGCGGAGAACGGCCTCAAGGCCTTTCGTTCCGCTCGGGGTGATGTCAGCTCGCATGGAGTTCCTCTCTGACGGTCGTGGGTGCTTCAAAGCGGGCGGCGGCGACGGTCACGAGCCAGATGATCTTGGTGGGTCCGAAGCGCCGATGTCCTGCCTCGCTGGACGGGTCGTCCAGACCAGCCTGCCTGATGAGCAGTCCGGGTAGATATCGGAGCTCCATGACCGGTCCTCCTCTCGGGTTCGTCAGGTGCGGCCTGACGAACAGAACACCGCCACGCCGTTCCCGCGCAGCGCAACGGGTTTTGCCGCGGCCGTCGCGAGCCGGACTGACGGCCCTGCCGATCCGACGGTCAGTAGGACTTGCTGAAGATGACGCGCTTGCCGTAGGCGGAGGGCTGGGCGCAGCGGACGCAGGTGCCTTCGTCGGGGTCACCGGCGACCGGGATGCAGCGCGGAGTCGCGGCGGTTTCAGCCTTGATGTCGTCCTCGCAGGTGGTACGGCCGCAGTGCAACGCGAGCGCCCAGCCGGTCGCGACCTGGGCGGCGAAGGCTTCCCAGGTGTCGACGGGTGCGGTGCGGGAGTCGCGGAACCGTTCGGCTCGGCGCAGCAGGAACTCCTGGAAGTCCGCCAGGACGCCGGGGATGGCCGCCACGACTTCAGTCAGCGGGAGAAGTTCCTTGCCCTGTCCTTCGACGGTCGGTAGCCGGCGGGCCAGCGTGACGACGCCGTTGTCGATGTCGCGCATGCCCAGTTCGAGACGGACCGGGACGCCGCGCATCTCCCAGTCGTTGAACTTGAAGCCGGGCGACAGCTGAGGTCGCCTGTCGTCGACGAACACGCGCACCCCCGCGGCCCTGAGCTCGGCGGCGATCTCGTGGGCCCGGGCCGTGGTGGCCTCGGCCTGCTCCTTGCGGCCCAGTGGGACGATGACGACCTGATAGGGCGCGAGGTTCGGCGGGAACACCAGGCCCTTGTCGTCGCCGTGTGTCATGATCACGCCACCGATCATGCGGGTGGACATCCCCCAGGACGTGGTGTGCGCCAGGATGAGCTCACCCCCGGCGTCCTGGTACTGGATCTCGAAGGCCTTGGCGAAGTTGGTGCCGAGGTAGTGCGAGGTGCCGGCCTGCAGAGCCCGACCGTCGCCCATCATGCCCTCGATCGTGTAGGTCCGGACGGCCCCGGCGAACCGCTCGCCCGGGGTCTTCTCGCCCTTCACGACCGGCATCGCGGCGAGGTCGCGGGCGAGCTCCTCATAGGCCTCGAGCGCCCAGCGGGTCTCCTCCATCGCGTCCTGCTCGTCGGCGTGCGCGGTGTGGCCCTCCTGCCAGAGGAACTCGGTGGTGCGCAGGAACATGCGCGGCCGCATCTCCCAACGCACGACGTTCGCCCACTGGTTGAGCAGCAGCGGAAGGTCGCGGTGCGACTCGATCCACTTGGCCATGTACGCGCCGATGACCGTCTCGGACGTCGGGCGGACCACGAGCGGCTCCTCGAGTTCCTTGCCGCCCGCGTGCGTGACGACCGCGAGCTCCGGCGCGAACCCCTCGACGTGTTCGGCCTCCCGCTTCAGAGAGGACTCGGGGATGAACATCGGAAAACTGGCGTTCTCATGGCCGGCCGCCTTGATCCGCCCGTCCAGGTCCGCCTGGATCAGCTCCCAGATCCGGTAGCCGTAGGGCCGGATCACCATGGTCCCGCGAACCGGCCCGCGGTCCACGAGCTGCGCCTGAATGACGACCTCGTTGTACCAGGCCGAGAAGTCTTCGCTCTGCGGGGTCACCCCTTCACGACTCACGAGGGCGAGGTTACCGTCTACTGTCGGCCGACGGCCCTGACCTCTGAATTCTGAACCACGGAGAGTCCACGTCCCCTGCGGTTGACTGGAGGTATGAGCGAGGAACTGATCCTGGGTGCCGCGGGAGTACGTCGCCGACGGCACCGTCACGAGCCGGGGGTGAGGGTCACCTTGAGGCGGGTGTAGGCGTGCATGCCCTGGGTGCCGCCCTCGTAGCCGTGGCCGCTGTCGGCCCGGCCGCCCAGGGGGGACTCGGGGTCGGCGCCGGAGGCGCAGTTCACTGAGACACGGCCGGCGTTCAGGTGGGCGGCCAGGCCGGGAGATCCGTAGACGAAGGCACCCAGGGCGTAGGGGGTCGCGTTGGCGAGCGCGATCGCCTCGGCCTCGGTCCGGTAGGAGATCACCGGCGCGAGGGGGCCGAAGGGCTCCTCGGTGAGGACGGCGGCGTCCGGGGGGACGTCGGTCAGGATCGTGGCGGGAAAGTAGTAACCGGGGACATCGGGGGGTTCGCCGCCCGTGACGACCGTCGCGCCCCTGGTCAGGGCGTCCTGGACCAGCTGGTGGACTGCTTTCTGGCGGTCGGGGGTGTGCAGGGGGCCCATGGTGCCGCCTGCGCAGTCCAGGCGGGGGACCGCGGCCTTCAGACACGTGACGAAGGCGTCGTGGATGCTCTCGTGGACCAGGAAACGGCTGGGAGCCGAGCAGCTCTGGCCGGCGGTGTTGAACTTCATCGGCACCAGTGCCGCCACGGCCAGCTCCAGATCGGCGTGCTCGGTGATGATCGCGGGGGCATGGCCGCCCAGCTCCAGGACGCACTGGGCCAGGGTGACGGCGGCCTCCGCGGCGACGAGCCTGCCGGTGCGGGTGGACCCGGTGAAGCTGATGGTGCGGAATTCCGGCTGCCGCACCAGGGCTGCGGTGCCTTCCGGGGTGGTGAACACCGTCTGGAGGACGTCCTCGGGCAGGCCCGCGTCCCGGGCGGCGGCGGCGAAGGCACGGATGACCGACGGGGTGGTCTCCGGGCCCTTGACGACCACGGAGCAACCCATGGCCAGAGCCGGGCCGAGTTTGCGTGCCAGGACGACTGCGGGGAAGTTCGACGGGACGATGGCCAGGGCCGGGCCGGCGGGTTCAGCGGTCACGACGCGGTCGAGGCCGTCCCGGTCGGGGAGGGTGACCGGCCCGAGCGCGTCCGCCGCGGCTCCGGCCGTCCAGCGCAGGGTGTCGACCGAGCGGTGGAGTTCGGCCTCGGCCTCGGCGTGGGTCTTTCCGGTCTCGCGGCTGAAGGCGGAGACGAGGTCGGGGACACGCTCGGCCAGCACGCGGGCGATCCCGGCGACCAGGTCGGCCCGGTTCGCCACCGGAGTGCGGGACCAGGCCGGAAAGGCGGCCGCGGCCCGCCGGGCGACGGCGGGGACGCCGTCGGTCGGGAGCAGGGGCACTTCGGAGATGACCCGGCCGGTTCTCGGGTCGCGTACTGGCGCGAGCGTCGTCATCAGGTCCTCAGCTCCAGGTGATGACGGTGTGGTCGTCGATGAAGCCCATCATCGCCGCCAGCGTCGTCCGGGTCTGGGCCTCGGCGGTGTTCGGCTCGACCGCATGGACGTGTGCGCCGTTGAAGACGTAGACGTCGCCGGTGTTGACCTCGATCCACTGGTTCCCGTGGCCCTCGAGCGACTCGACCGGATAGGGCGATCCGGTGTACTCGATGCCGAGGCGGCGCTTGCTCGCCACGTCCGGCCGGATGTTCCAGTAGACGAGCCGCCCGCCGTCGCTGTCGTTTTCCAGGCAGATGTTGAGCGCGGCCACGTTCCGGCCGACCACCCCGACCCGCTCGAAGTCCGCGCTCTGCGGGTCGGCGCACTGGGAGTCGTCGTCGTGCGGGTCGAGGGCGAAGGTGCCCGCGCCGTGCCAGGCGCGGAGCAGAGCGTGTGCCGCCGTGCCGCCCTCGTACTCCCCGGGACGGACCTTGGCGCCCTGGCGCGCCAGCACCTCGCCAAGCCCGTCGTAGAACTGCTTCATGGGGTCGCCCGGCACATCCAGGAGCTCCTCGAGGACCGGGTTGACCTTCGCGGACTCCGCGAAGTACGGCGCGGCCGGCTTGTTCCAGGTGTAGGCGCCCAGGTAGTAGCCGGGGGCCTCGACGCCTCGCACCATCCGGTGCGGGCTGTCCCAGAACCGCCCGATGACGGCTTCGCAGACATCCCGGGGCACCATGTTCCGGAACATCACCAGCGCCGCCCGCCCTTCCAGGACGTCCATGACGGCCTCGGGCTCGAACCCGTCGTACTCGCGCATCGTGAAGTAGTCGGCGTCTCCAGACCATCCGGTGACGGGCTTGACCCGCACTGCGTTGCTCATCTGACCTGCTCCTTCGTCGTGGTTCACATCTCGTTGGTGGTGTGGGTGTCCAGGGGTCGTTCAGCTGACGAGGCTGGCCCGCATCGGCTCCGGGGCGGCGTCGGTCTCCCGGACCGGCGACCGCAGGGCGAGGACGGCCGCGAACGGGCCGAGGAGGGCGACCAGGCCGCACAGCATCCAGGTGGTCCGCAGGCCGAACACGAGCGAGAGGCCGCCGAACAGCGCGATCGAGGCCGGCCCGGTGGCGATGCCGGCCAGCGACAGCGTCGACATCGCCGCGCCCATCCGCATCTTGGGCGCGGCCTGCTGGTAGAGGGTGACGATGGTCGGCCCGTTGAGCCCCGACAGGACGCCCACCACGAACGCCACCGCGGCGAGCGAGATCACCGACGGCATGAACGCCATCGCCGAGATGCCGAAGGCGATACCGGCACCGCTGAAGACCAGCCGGACCGAGACCGGGATGCGATGGGCGAGAACGGCACCGACCGCGCTGGTGAGCAGGGCACCCGTGGCGAAGGCGGCCACCCCGATCGCGATGGCCTGCACCCCCCAGCCCCGGTCCTTGACCAGGACGGGCAGTGCGACCTCGATCGGCCACGCGAAGGCCATGTCGAGGCAGAAGGCGCAGACGAACAGCCAGCGGAGCCGGGCGTTGGCGGCGAGGAGACGGATCCCGTCGCCGGAGCGCTTCAGCAGGTTCGTCCCCGGGGTCGGCTCGGGCACCGGGATGCCCTTGGTCACATAGACCAGGCAGCAGAAGGAGACCGTGCAGGTGAGCGTGACGACGAGCATGGCCGGCCACAGCCTTCCCATCGCGATGAGCGCGGCGCCCACCGGAGTGCCGATGATCGGCGACAGCCGCAGCGACATCGCGTAGAGCGAGTTCGCCCGGTCCAGCCGGTCACCCTCGGCGAGCTCGGGCATGATCGACCCGAACGACGGGCTGCCGAGCCCGAGGAGCGCCCCCTCGACCGCCGCCAGGATGATCAGCGGCCAGAACGCGTCGGTGGACAGGACCACGAGGGTGCCGCAGGCCAGCAGCACCGCCCGCGCGGAAGTCGTCCGCAGCAGGACCCATCGGGGTCCGTGCACGTCGGCGAAGGCCCCGCCGAAGATCAGCATGATGGATCTCGGGATGGCCGCAGCGAGCGTGAGGGCGGTGACCGCCGCCGCTCCCCCGTGCTGCACGGCCGTCCAGGCCAGCGCGACCAGCAGGACGTAGTCGCCGGTGAGCGAGAGCGCCTGGCCCGACACGAGGGTGACGACCTTCGCCCAGGGCGGTTGCGAGGCCCCCGGCACATCGTTCGTTGTCATGAGCACACACCTGTTTCCACTCGGAGTTGGTTGGTTCGTCGACTCATGCGGCGCCGTGGCGCCGGTCCGCAAGCACCTGCCAGGCGACGCCCCGGCCGCCGCCGACCGCGTCCCGGACCGCACGGGCCACCACGAGAGGCTCCGTGGCGGCCAGCGAGCGGCAGCCGGGGATCGGGACGGCGTCACAGGTGATCTCCGCGTGCCCGCCGAGGTAGCCGCGGCCCAGCGAGGCCAGGGTCCGGGCGACCGTGCGGAGCGTGGTGACACGATGGGGCGATGAGGTCAGCCCCGGCACCTCGGACGGGATGAACCGGGCGCGGACCGTGCGTTGCGCGCCGCCCTTGGCCGGCATCCCGACCGCGCAGCGCCCGGCGGCGGGGA
>JBDSTJ010000471.1:0-4135 GCA_039928335.1 Streptosporangiaceae bacterium
CATGGGGCGTCTCCGATCCCGGCGAGGCTGCGCTCGGGAGCGCCCGGCCGCCACACGTCCTCGGGGCCGACGGATCCGGCGTGGTACTTGCCGAGCGCGCTCACCAGAAGCCGGATCTCCAGCGCGAGCGCCTCGACGAGGCGGACGAGCCCGTGCTCGGGGTCCTCGTCGACCGCCAGGAGCGCGGCCCGGCCGAGCCCGACGGCACGGGCGCCGTGCGCGAACGCGCGGACGGCCCGGGTGCCCTCCCACATCCGGCCGGAGACGAGCAGGCAGCCCTCCGGCGGGCCGATCCGGCGCAGGCATTCGGCCAGCGGCAGCCCGACCTGGTCGAGGAAGGCCGACGGTGCCCAGCCGGTGCCGCCTTCGGCTCCGTCGACGGTCACCGCGTCGGCTCCGGCCCGCCACGCGGTCACGGCGGCATGCTCGATGTCGCGCCCCGGCGGGAACTTCACCCAGATCCGGGCCCTCGGGTAGTTGTTGCGCATGAACCGGATCTGCTGCCGCACGATCTCCTCCGTGAACGTGCCGGGTGTCGCGCACCGCAGCCGGTCCGGCGCACCGGGCCCGAAGACGTCGTACACCGCGAACCGGAGGGCGACCTTCTGCGCGTCGGCGGTGTCCATCACCGTCAGGCCGCCCAGTCCGGGCTTGGCCCCCTGGCCGACCTTCAGCTCGAAACCGAGCCGGCCGGAGTCGAGCAGGGGCTGGCTGGACGGGTCGCTGTAGACGAGGTTCCAGACCTCGCAGTCGGCGTCCTCGGTGCTCTGCTGCACCACGACGCCGCCCTGCTCACCGTCCAGCGCGTCGGCGTAGGCGCGGACGCGGGCCAGCAGCGGTGAAAGGGCAGCGGCCTGGCGCCGGTACCCGTGCACCGGGACCATGTTCTCGCCGATGACCATCGGGACGCCGAGCCGGGCCGCCTGGCGGGACGCCGCGACGCCGAGATCCCCGCAGCCCACCCGGGTGGAGCCGAAGGCCGACAGGTAGACGGGCAGCGCGGAGCGGAAACCGCCGAGTTCGGTCGTCAGGTCAACGTCGTCGTGGAGGGGTTCGCGACCCAGTTCGATGAGCTTCTCCAGGCGCAGCGGCATGAAGACCGGGGGCACGATCTGGATCCGGTCCAACTCGTCGAAGGGTGACCCGCCCGTGGCGCCGAACAGTCCGGTGCCGTAGGCGGCGGCCGGAGGGAACAGCTCGGCCGTCCCGTGGCGGGCCCGTGCCCGCACCTCCCGTTCGGGGAAGGCCCGGGCGTGCAGTTCGGTCATGGCGCCACGACTCCGGGCAGCTTGGGGAACGCGCTGACCTGCCAGACTGCGTCCAGGCCGGTGAGGAAGCGGACGAGCCGCTCGACTCCCATGCCGAAGCCGGCGCCGAAGGGGATGCCCTCGCGGACTGCCCGGAGGTACCAGTCGTACTTGGCCGGGTTCTCCGCGCTCTCCCGCATCCGGGTGATCATCGTGGCGTAGTCGCTCTCGCGTTCGCTGCCGCTCACGAGCTCGCCGTAGCCGCCGTGCGCGAGCAGGTCGAAGTTGCGCAGGGTGCCCGGGGCGTGCTCGTTCTCCCGGTCGTAGAACCCGCGCGAGCCCTTGGGGTAGTCGGTGACGAAGAATGGCCGGTCGGCCTGTTCCGACAGGGTCCGCTCGCCCGTCCAGTCGATCTCGGCGTCCGGGCTCTGCGGGTGGCCCTGGCCGAGCAGCCGCGTGACGGCCTCCGCGTGGGTGATCGTGTCGTACTTGCCCGTCCGCGTCTCGGCGAAGAACAGCTGGTCGCGCCCGAGCTCCGCCAGAACCTCCGGCGCGTTCGCACAGACCCGCTCGACGACGTGCGCGAGCAGCCCGGCGGCGATGTCCATCACCTCTTCACGGGTCGCCCCGGCCATCTCGACGTCGATCTGGTGGAACTCCACGAGGTGCCGGCCCGTGGTCGCCGTCTCCGGCGGCTCGATGCGGACGTTCGGCGCGATGAAGAAGAGCCGCTCAAAGCCGCGCAGCGCCACCTGCTTGTACAGGTACGCGCTCGTCATCAGCTTGTAGGGGTGGCCGTAGAAGTCGACGTCCACCGGCTTGGCACCGCGCCCGCCGGGATCGGTGACCGGACCCATCAACGGCGGCAGCAGTTCCACGAATCCGTGGCCCCGCAGGAATTCACGGGCCGCATACAGTGCCTCCTGCTGGACGAGCATCGCCGCTTTCAGCTGTGGAGTGCGAAGGTGCTCGCCGAGCGGAGCCGGGCCATTTTCGGCACTGTTCTCGGCACTATCTGTGTAGTGCATCTCGCCTCCCGAAAGCAGGTCTCTGTCTCGCTCTCCAAAATAGGAGCGGCGGGCTGCTCCCGGCGGAAGGCGGCGAGGCAGTTCGGGGGCAGAAATGTCCGAGGGCGGTCTGCGGCGCGCTGTGCGCCGCAGACCGCCCTCAAGGGGTCACGCGTACTGCGAGACGAGGCTCCTGGGCCGGATGTCGGTCCAGTTGGCCTGGATGTACTCCAGGCTCTCCTGGCGGGTGCCCTCGGTCCGGGCGACCGTCCAGCCGCCGGGCACGGGGGCGAACGCGGGCCAGAGTGAGTGCTGGCCCTCGTGGTTCACGAGGACGAGGAAGACGCCGTCCTCTTCGTCGAAGGGATTGGTCATGTCAGCTCCTTTTTACCGCTCCTGTCGGCGATTGCTCCGGAAAGGCGGTCAAGCCTTTGCGAAAGGACCTCTCCGATCAGAGCGATGGGTTGTGAATCGGTCATCCTCAGATGGGGGTGATCAATGTGGTGGACTTTCACCATCCCTTCGACAAACGGGTTCCACAGGGCGGCCTTGGTGCCGGAGGCGTTCTCCGCCGCGGTGAAGAACACCACGTCGCCCTTGAACGTCGTGGGCCGGTGCGCGCACATGAGGTGCGCGTGGCCGGTCGCCGCCTTGACGAGGGCCGTCACCTCCTGCTCGGTGAAGCCGGCGAGGACCCGGTCGGCGCGGACGGCGTCCTCGATCTCGCCGAGCTCCGTCTCGGTCAGCACCGCCTCCTGCGGCGGCACCGGGTAGGCGTCCATCAGGGCGAGGAGTTCGACGTCCTGTCCCTCGGCCTGGAGGGCTGCGGCCATGGCGTGCGCGAGGAGACCGCCGAACGACCAGCCGAGCAACCGGTAGGGACCGTGCGGCTGCACCTGCCGGATCGCCGCCAGATAGTCGCGGGCCATCTCCTCGATGCTCCAGGCCCGGTACCCGGGTTCGAGGAGCACTCTGGTCTGCAGGCCGTAGACCGGCTGCGCGGGGTCCAGGTGCGGCAGGAGCCCGGCGTAGGGCCAGCTCATTCCCGCGCCGGGATGGACGCAGAACAGCGGTGGCCGCTCGCCGGTGGCGCGCAGCGGGAGCAGCACCCCCAGGGCGTCACCGGTCTGTTCGCCGAGCAGCCCTGCGACCGTCGGAGCCCGGAACAGGTCGCGGACGCCGAAGTCGAGGCCGAGGGTCGAGCGAATGCGCCCGAGGAGTCTCATCGCCAGCAGCGAGTGGCCACCGAGGTCGAAGAAGTTGTCGTCGACGCTCACCCGGCCGACCCCGAGGACCTCGGCGAACAGCGCGCACAGAACCTGCTCCCGGGGGGTCCGCGCGGTCCTCCCGGTGTGTTCTGGCACCGGGTCGGGCAGAGCCCGGCGGTCCAGCTTCCCGTTCGGGGTCAGCGGGAACGCGCCGAGCACGACGACCGCGGAGGGGACCATGTACTCCGGGAGGAACTGCGCCACGGCCGTCCGGACCGCCGCGCCCTCCAGCCGGGCGCCTTCACCGGGCACGACATAGGCGACCAGCCGCTCGGCCCGCAGGAGCACCGCCGCGCCGGCCACACCGTCGAGCGCGGTGAGGGTCTGCTCGATCTCGGCCGGTTCGATCCGGAAGCCGCGAACCTTGACCTGGCCGTCGGCACGCCCGAGGAAACACAGCTCACCGTCGGGCGTCCAGCGCACCAGGTCACCCGTCCGGTACATCCGGCCGCCGTCACCACCGAACGGATCGGCGACGAACCGCTCGGCCGTCAGCGCGGACCTGCCCAGGTAGCCGCGTGCGACCTGGGGGCCGGCGACGTAGAGTTCGCCGACGCCACCGAGCGGTACGGGCCGCAGCCTCCCGTCCAGGACGTAGGCCCTCGTGTCGGCC
>JBDSTJ010000472.1:0-13990 GCA_039928335.1 Streptosporangiaceae bacterium
GGTGGCGAACAGGGCCGCGAGCCCGGCCAGGCCCACCCAGGCCAGGGTGGGGGCGGCCGACAGCGCGCCGCCGGTCAACGCCAGCGGCTCGGCGGCGACGATCGACGGCGGCCCGCTCACCCGCGCCCAGGTCCGCCCACCCGCCAGGACGGCCAGGCCCGACCCGGCCACGCACAGCAAGGCGGCGATCAGGAGTTCACGACGGCTCGCCATCAGGACCGCGGGGCCTGACCGACCACGGCGCCGAGGTCGTCGGCGTCCCAGCAGGTCCGGTCGCCGGTGTGGCAGGCCGCACCGACCTGGTCGACCTTGACGAGGAGCGCGTCGCCGTCGCAGTCGAGGGCGACCGACTTGATCCACTGCTGGTGCCCGGAGGTGTCGCCCTTCACCCAGTACTCCTGCCGGCTGCGCGACCAGTAGGTGCAGCGCCCGGTGGTGAGCGTGCGGTGCAGCGCCTCGTCGTCCATCCAGCCCATCATGAGCACTTCGCCGGTGTCGTACTGCTGGGCGATCGCCGGCACCAGCCCGTCGGGGGTGCGCTTCAACCGCTCGGCAATCCGAGGGTCAAGGTGGGAGGTCCGAGCATCAGGAGACATGTTTCCATTGTGCCGGTAAACCGGTCCACCCGCAGAATCCGCCCGCAGACCGGTCCACCGACGTCTCCGATGTCCCCGCCCTGAGGTAGCCGCAGACTTCCCGTCACCTCAGACGGTCCTGACTAAAGGGGTCGAACCTGGTCGGCCTGGGGGCCGCGGTTGCCCTGGGTGACCTCGAACTCGACGCGCTGGGCCTCGTCCAGGCTGCGGTAACCGGAGGACTGGATGGCAGAGAAATGCACGAAGACGTCGGGTCCGCCGCCGTCGACGGCGATGAAGCCATAGCCCTTTTCGGCGTTGAACCACTTCACGGTGCCCTGCTGGGCCATGTCCTTCTCCTTGCGGCGAAACAAGGGCCCGCACCTCGCGCACCCCGTCCGGTCCGCGCGGGGGGTTCTCGCCCCCGGGTACCGTGCCCGGGAAAGCCAGAACGCCCGCTGTCATCAGTCCGCGGGCGTTCATCCATCGGTCAAACGATCTCGAACCACGACTGCAACCGTTGAATCGAGACTAGCACCGGGATCCGAAGATCCGCGAGGACGGAAAGCCCTTGTTTTACAGGCCTTTCGCCCTACTGACGCCCTGGTGGAGGCCTCCCGGTCGAGCACGATCATCCGTGACGTACCGGGCGGTCCCGCCGTGCGTTTCCGTCGTCGGGGCCGATCAGGACACGGGTCTGGTCTCGTGCCGCTCTCGGTCGGGTCTCAGCTGGATCTCAGGATCCGCGCTGGGCGGACCAGGAGGCGTACAGGTCGGCGTAGACGCCGGCCTCGCCGACGAGTTCGGCGTGCGGCCCGCGCTGCACGATCCGCCCCTGGTCGAACACGATCACCTCGTCGGCTGCCTCGGCCGTGGACAGCCGGTGCGCGATGGCGACGGCCGTGCGGCCCCGGGTGGCGCTGTCGAGGGCCTGCTGGATCCGGACCTCGGTGGCCGGGTCGACCGCCGAGGTCGCCTCGTCAAGAACCAGCAGGTCGGGGTCGGCGAGGTAGGCGCGGGCGAGCGCCACCAGCTGTCGCTCCCCCGCCGACATCGACTCGCCGCGCTGGCCGACCGGGGTGGCCAGGCCGGCCGGCAGCCCGTCGAGCCAGTCGTTGAGGCCGAGTTCGGTCAGGGCCCGGATCAGCTCCTCCTCGGAGGCGCCGGGTCGGCCGAACCGGATGTTGTCGCCGAGTGTCGCGTCGAACAGGAACCCGTCCTGCGGGACGATCACAATCCGCTCGCGCAGCGAGGAGAACCTGATCCGGTCCAGCGGGACGCCGTCGACGAGGATCCGGCCGGACACCGGGTCCATCAACCGGGTCAGCAGCTTGGCGAAGGTCGTCTTGCCCGAACCGGTCTCACCGACCACAGCGACCCGGGTACGCGGCCGGATCTCGGCGGTGACCTCGTGCAGCACCGGCGGGCCCGCGGGGTAGCCGAAGCCGACCTGCTTGAACCTGATCGAGATCGGCCCGCGCGGCAGCTCCACACCCACCTCGCCGGGGTCGGCGACGTCCGGGTCGGTGTCGAGGACGCCCAGTACCCGCCGCCAGCCGGCGACGGCGTTCTGCGCGTCGTTGAGGATCTCGGTGGCGACCTGCATGGGACCGACGAACAGGGTGACCAGGAACATGAACGCCACCAGCTTGCCGGCAGTGAGCTGGCCGCCGACGCCGAGCAGGATCCCGGCCACCACGACCGCCGAAGTGGCCAGGGCCGCGACGACCTCGCTGATCGGGAACGTCATCGCCACCAGGGCCTGTGCCCTGGTCTGGGCCTCGCGGCTGCGGTCGACGGCCTCATCGACCCGGGCGGCGGTCCTGGCCTCGGCACCGTAGGCGCGGATCACCGGTGCGCCCACGACGGACTCGCTGACGGCCGACAGCAGGTCGCCGACCCGTTCCCGGACCAGCAGATAGGCCTGGGAGATCAGCCGCTGGAAGATCCGCAGCCCGAACACCAGCGGCACGAACGACAGCCACACCAGCAGGGCGAGCTGCCAGGAGTAGACGACCATCAGCACGCTCGCGACGATCACCTGGCCGAGCGAGACGACGATCATCAGGCCGCCCCACTGCATGAACTGGCTGATCTGGTCGACGTCGCCGGTGACGCGCGACACCATCGCGCCGCGCCGCTCGCCGGACTGAGTGAGCATCGACAGGTCGTGCACGTGCCGGAACGCCTTGACGCGCAGCGCCGACAGGCCCGACTCGGTGCTCCGGTAGAGCCTGACGTTCATCAGGTACGCGGCGACCGCCGTGGCCACCACCGCCCCGCCGCACAGCAGCACGGCCGTCCGGATGAACCCGAGGTCGACCCCGTCGCTGCCGTGCAGCCCCCGGTCGAGGGTCTGCTGCACCGCGATCGGAACGACGACCCGGCCCGCCGTCGCGATCAGCGCGAGCACGAGGGTGCCCGCCAGGCCCCGACGGAACTCGGGGGTCAGCCGCAGTCCGCGCCGCAGCGTCTGCAGCGCGCCTTCGGAGAGCGCGGCCTCGTTCAGCGTGGTCATGCCTTCACCTGCTCGTCCTCGCGCGCGTCGTGGTCACGTTCGTAGGCGGTCACCAAATCGCGGTAGCCGTCCGAGCGCTCCAGCAGTTCCCGGTGGGTGCCCTGGTCGCAGACCCTGCCCTGGTCGAGGTAGACGACCTCGTCGGCGAGCGCGATCGTGGCCTTGCGGTAGGCGACGACCACCACGCTCGCGCCCGCGCCGTCGGCCTGGGCGTCCCGCAGCCCCTGCAGGATCCGGGCCTCGACCTGCGGGTCCACGCTCGAGGTCGCGTCGTCCAGGATCAGCAGCCGGGGGCTGCGGACCAGCGCGCGGGCGAGGGCGAGCCGCTGCCGCTGGCCGCCGGACAGGGTCGCGCCCCGCTCGCCGACCCGGGTGTCGAGGCCGTCGCCGAGCGCCGCCACGAACCCGTCGGCCTGGGCCAGCCTGAGCGCCGCCCACACCTGCTCGTCGGTGACGTCCGCGCCCAGGACCACGTTGCCCCGGACGGTGTCGTCGAACAGGAACGCCTCCTGCGGCACGAGGGAGGCCACCGAGGAGACCCCGCCCGGCACCAGGTCCCGCACGTCCACCCCGTCGAGCAGGACCTGCCCCTGCGCGGGGTCGACCAGCCGGACCAGCAGCCCCGTCAGCGTCGACTTCCCCGCCCCGGTGGGCCCGACGATCGCCACGGTCCGCCCCGGCGGGACCGTGAACCCCACGCCCGTGAGGATGTCGTCCGGGCCGTAGCCGAACCGCAGGTCCCGGACCTCGAGCGCGGCCGGCCGGTCGCCGGCCGGGCGGGCGGTGCCGAAAGGCAGCGAACCGTCGGCGTCGAGCACCGAGCGGACCCGGTCCCAGCCGACGACGCTGCGCGGCACCTCGGCCAGTACCCAGCCGAGCGCCCGGATCGGCCAGGCGAGCAGGGTGAACAGATAGGCGACCTGTACGAGGTCGCCCGAGGAGATCGCGCCGGCCTCCAGCCGGATCGACCCGATCATCAGTACGGCGAGCACGCCGAAGCTGGGCAGCGCCTCGAGCAGCGGGTCGAACAGGCCCCGGATCCGGCCGACCTTGATGTTGGCGTCCCGCAGTTCCTCGGCGGCCTTCCTGAACCGTTCGGTCTCGGCGTCCTCCCGCCCCAGGGTCTTGACCACGAGGCCGCCCTCGAAGCTCTCGTGTGCGACCTCGCTGACCTCGGCCCGCAACTGCTGGGCGCGGGCCGCGATCGGCCCCAGCCGGCGCTGGTAGACCACGTTGAGCAGGGCGACCGCCGGGAAAATGAGAAATCCGACTCCGGCGACGGCGACGTCGACCAGGAGCATCGCCACCGAGGCGATCACCAGCATGAAGACCACGCCGACGGCCATCGGCAGCGGCGCGATCGGCGCCCAGATGGCCTCGACGTCGGCGTTGGCGTTGGACAGCAGCTGGCCGGTGGGGTGCTGGTGGTGCCAGGACAGCGGCAGCCTGAGGTACTGCCGGGTGACCGACCGCCGGTACTCCGCCTGGAGCCGGTACTGCATGAGCCCGGCCCAGAACCGCCGCCCGGCCACGCCGAGCGCCTTGAAGACCGCGACCCCGATGATCGCCGCGGCGGCTCCGACGAGCGTCCCGGTCCTCGCCCGGCCCTCGGCGAACGCCGGAACGATCACATCCTGGGTCACCCGGCCGAGCACCCAGGCGCTGGCCACCGTCATCACCCCGTACAGGGCACTGGCGGCGACCGACAGCGTGAACATCCAGGGTTCCGTGCGGATGGCGACGCCGAGCACTCCCATGCCTCGCCGCAGGATCTGGGGGTTCACGCGCTCGGTCACGCAGGATCTCCTCGGGTTGCGCAGTGTTGAGGCCACCCATGCCTACCATCAGCCAACGACAGTTATTCCCGGCACCACGACACGATCAAGTACGTCGGGCCAGGTCTTGGCCGAAAAGGCACTTGCCCGGAATGCCGTGGGCTGCGCATCCTGACTAGGTGGACGCCAACGTGATTCACCCAGTCAGCACTCTGCACGGTCAGCTGCAGCGGGGGCTCGGCCGCGCAGCGCGCCGGGCCGCCGAAACCCGCGGCGCGGGGGAGTTCGTCTACGACTGCGTCCGCAGGGATCCCCGCTGGGACCACCAGGTGGAGTCCCGCAGCCTCTACTACGCCAGGCTGATCATCGATCTGGAACTCCCCGTCCACCCGATCACCGATCACCTGTTCGATCCGGCCGACCTGGAGGACTCCGACGACTGGCGGGCCTCCCTGGCCATCGACACGCTCACCGACCTGGTCCGGCTCAGCCGCCGCGAGGCCGCGGGCCCGCTGCGCCGCTACGCCGAGGAGGGCTCGGGCTGGTTCGAGGCGCTCGACGCCCTGGTATCCCTGGGCGACCCCGCCCTCGTCCCCGGCCTGGGCGCGATCGCGGTGGCCCGCTGCGACGACGACGACCTGCACTGGCTCGTGGACGACCCGGGCAATCCGGTGATCTGCCAGTGGGCGGTGGAGCATCCCCGGATCGCCGACGCCATCCGCCGCCGCAGGTCCGAGGACCGCCGTCCCAGGCCGCGGGAGCGATTCAGACCGGCGGGCAGCGACGGCGACCTGGTCGCGCTCGCCCACCAGCGGGCCGACGACTCAGTCGAGGCCATCCTGGAGCTGGGCCGCAGACGCAGTCCGGCCCTGCTCGACCTCGCCGAGGAGTTCCTGCCCGAGGGGCCCGGCCGCTGGCGCGGGGTCATCTGCCGCGCCCTGCGCGAGTGCGGGGTGGACGCCCTCCCGCGGGCGCGGGCGTGGGTGTCGGGGACACCCGGCTGCGCGGACGTGGGGATCGGCATCCTCGCCGCGCACGGCACCGCACAGGACGTGCCCGCCCTGCACGCGGAGCTGACCGAGGCGCTCGCCGGCAAGAGCTGGGGGTCGGCGGCCAGCCCCATCGAGGGTCTGGGCAGGCTCCGGGCCGGTGTCGCCGTACCGCTGCTCAAAGAGGCCTGGGCCGCCACCGAGTACGCCTACCTCCGCCCGCGGCTGCTGACCGCGCTGCTGCGGACCGCCCCGCACACCGCCGAGTCCTACTCCTCCGAGGCCCTCTGGGACTGCGAGGACGAGGCCCGCAAGATCGCCACGGCGGCGGCTCCGCTCACCGAGGACAACCGGCTCCGCCTACGCAGACTGGTGTCCTGCGCCGCGGAGGAGGCCGAGGTGGTCTCCTCGGCCGTCGACCGGCTCGCACCCTGACCTCCTCCTGAGGGCAGAGCAGGGATCCCTCTGCGGCGCGATGTCCGAACGGCCGCCCTCACCCTAAACTGCTGCACATGATCTCCCCGAGAACCCGCCTGTTCGCCGCCGTGCCGCTCGCCGCCCTGACCCTGGGCCTGGCTGCCGGCTGCAGCAGTGACAACGCCTCCTGCACCGGCACCACCTGCACGATCACGTTCGACCGGGGGGTCAACGCCAAGGCCAGCATCCTCGGCATCGAAGCCGAGCTCGTCTCGGTCGCCGGTCAGAACGTCACCCTCAGGGTCGCCGGCCAGCAGCTCACCGTGCCGATCAACGACAACGAGACCTCCGGCAACTTCGACGTCAAGGTGACCTCCGTGACCAAGGACAACGTCATCGTCACGATCTCGCAGAACTAGAGCCTGCGGGCGATCCCCCTGGCCAGCCGCTCGGGGGCGTCGGTCCCGTGGCTCAGGAACAGGGCGGGCTCGGTGAGTTCCAGTTCCAGGAGCACCGGCCTGCCGTCCGGCCCGGGGATCAGGTCCACCCGGGCGTAGAGCAGGTCCCCGGGGGCGGCCTCGAGGACCTGGTGGGCCAGTTCCCGTTCGGCCCGGCTGGGCGTCCGCGCAGTGATCTTGTCGTCGTCGTCGTCTTCGGACCAGACCAGCGTCCGCACGCCCGATCCGGCCGTGAGGACCGGCGCCTTGCGGGCCGCGTGGCTGAACTCGCCGTCAAGGAAGATCAGCGCGGTCTCGCCCGCACTGTCGACCGCGCCGAGGTAGGGCTGGACCATGCTGGTGCGGCCCTCGGCCCTGAGCCTGGCCAGGTGCGCGCCGGCCTCGGCGGCCTCGCCCGCCGACCAGCGCGCGGTGTCCCTGGCCCCGGCCGAGACCGCGGGCTTGATCACATAGTCGTCCCACTCCGGCAGGCCCTCGGGGTCCCACAGGGTCGGCACGGCCGGCACCCCGGCCGCCACCAGCTCCCGCAGGTAGCGCTTGTCGGTGTTCCAGCGCAGCACGGCCGCGCTGTTGTGCAGGTTCTCGATCCGGTCGGCCCAGGCGAGGAACTCCGCCAGCCGGGTCGAGTAGTCCCAGGTGTTGCGGACCACGACCAGGCCGTAGGACCCCCAGTCCGCCGGGGAGTCCCAGGCCACGGTCTCGGCGTCGAGTCCCAGTTCCGCGAGAGCGGTGATCAGGGCCGGAACGTCGTCGTCACCCTCCGGCAGACCCGCGAACGTGGCGATAGCGATCTTCATGGACGCCAGGCTATTCCCCGACCACTGCGACCCGTACGGGCGAGTCCGGTTTCATCGGACGGGGTGGCCCGCCGCCCTGATCGAGTCCTTGACCTGCGAGATCTTCAGGTCGCCGAAATGGAACACGCTCGCGGCGAGCACCGCGTCCGCACCCGCGTCGACGGCCGGCGCGAAGTGCTCCAACGCGCCTGCCCCGCCACTGGCGATCACCGGCACGGTCACCACGGACCGGACCAGCCGGAGCATCTCCAGGTCGAACCCGTTCTTGGTGCCGTCGGCGTCCATCGAGTTGAGCAGGATCTCGCCGACCCCCAGTTCCTCGCCGCGCCGCGCCCACTCGATCGCGTCGATCCCCGCGCCCTCGCGGCCGCCGTGGGTGGTCACCTCGAAGCCCGACCCGGTGTCCGGGCTGCGCCGGGCGTCCACCGACAGCACGATGCACTGCGAGCCGTACCGGTGGGCCGCCTCGGACAGGAACTCCGGCCGGGCGATCGCCGCGGTGTTGATCGACACCTTGTCGGCTCCGGCCCGCAGCAGCCGGTCGACGTCCTCGACGGTGCGGACGCCGCCGCCGACGGTCAGCGGGATGAAGACCTGCTCGGCGGTACGCCGCACCACCTCGTAGGTGGTGGACCGGTCTCCGCTGGAGGCGGTGATGTCGAGGAAGGTGAGCTCGTCAGCCCCTTCGGCGTCGTACCGCCGGGCCAGCTCGACCGGGTCCCCGGCGTCCCGCAGGTTCTGAAACCGCACGCCCTTGACCACCCGTCCGGCGTCCACGTCCAGGCACGGGATCACCCGTACCGCGACGGTCACGGACTGCTCCGGTAGGCGTCGACCTCGACCTCGACCATCATGCGCGGGTCGAGGAAGGCCGAGACGACGATCAGCGTCGAGGCGGGCCGCACGTCGGCGAACAGCGATCCGTGCGCCCGTCCCGCGTCGTCGGCGTAGTGGGTGCTGGTCACATACATCCGGGTCCTGACCACGTCCTTGGCGCTCAACCCGAGCCGTTCCAGCGACCACAGCGCCACCTGGAAGGCCGTCCGGGTCTGCTCGTAGGCGTCGCCCTCGTGCACGACCTCGCCGTCCACGACCGCGGTACAGCCGGACACGAAGGCCAGGTCTCCGGCCAGGACGGCCCGGGAGTAGCCGATCTTGTCCTCCCAGGGCCCGCCCGAGGAGATCCGTTCGATGGTCATCGGGTCGCCGCCAGGGCTTCTTCCAGGGTGAAGGCCTGGGCGTACAGGGCCTTGCCGACGATCGCGCCCTCGACGCCGCCGGGCACCAGGGTCGCCAGGATCCGCAGGTCCTCCAGCGAGGACACGCCGCCGGAGGCGACCACGGGCTTGTCGGTGCGGGCACAGACCTCGCGCAGCAGCTCCACGTTGGGGCCGCGCAGCGTGCCGTCCTTGGTCACGTCGGTGACGACGTAGCGCGGGCAGCCGTCCTTCTCCAGGCGGGCCAGCACCTCCCAGAGGTCGCCGCCCTCCTGGGTCCAGCCGCGGGCGGCCAGAGTGGTGCCGCGCACATCGAGCCCGACCGCGATCCGGTCGCCGAACTCTGCGATGATCTTGCGGCACCACTCGGGGTTCTCCAGCGCGGCGGTGCCGATGTTGACCCGTTCGCAGCCGGTGGCCAGCGCGGCCGCCAGGGAGGCGTCGTCGCGGATGCCGCCGGACAGCTCGACCTTCACGTCGAGCCGCCGGGTGACCTCGGTGAGCAGTTCCCGGTTGGAGCCCCGGCCGAACGCGGCGTCCAGGTCCACGAGATGGATCCACTCGGCACCCGAGCTCTGCCATGCCAGAGCGGCGTCAAGGGGCTTGCCGTAGGAGGTCTCGGTGCCGGCCGCGCCCTGGACCAGGCGTACGGCCTGTCCGTCGGCAACGTCAACGGCGGGAAGGAGCGTCAGCGTCATGCGGGAAAGCTTAGCGGTGGGAGATTTGAACCAGGCCACGCGGGCTGATACGGCCCTATGATTCCCTGCTGTCCTTCCTTCGACCCGTCGGTCTGGGGGCGCGGCGATGCGAGCGAGCGTGGTGGCACTGATCCGGCCGGCCAACCTCGCCTCGATCAGGGTCGCGGAGCGGCTGGGCCTGCGCCTGGACGGCGAGGTCGAGCGGGAGTTCGGCACGTGTCTGCGCTACCAGAGGGAACCGGACCGGTGACGTGGAGGCATTCCCGCTCGCCGGTCAGCGGCGGTCAAAGGCGAGTACCAGCACGACCGGTGTGATCAGCAAGGACAGAGCGAACACCCCGAACCTGGCGGTCCCCGACAGCCCGAACAGCCAGGCCAGACCCTGGACCCCGAGGAACAGGGCGAGGACAGCCCGGTTCTGCAGTCGCCGCCTGCGGGCCAGCGGGCCCTCGGGCCGGGACGTGCGCGGCACCAGCGAACGCACCCGGGCCCCTCGGCGCTGCCTGCGGGTCTCACGGGCGGCCCTGGCCGCCCGCGCGCCCTCCAGCCGGACGGCCTCGGCCTCGCGTTCGGTCCGCCGCCGTGCCCGTTCCTTGCTCATCGACGCATCATGACAGGGTCGACAGCCAGTTCTTCAGCAGTTGCGCGCCGACGTCGCCGGACTTCTCGGGGTGGAACTGGGCCGCCGACAGCGGCCCGTTCTCCACCGCCGCGACGAACGGCACCCCGTGCTCGGCCCAGGTGACCAGCGGCGGCCGGAACCGGCCGGTCGGCTCGAGTTCCCAGCGGCGCACCCCGTAGGAGTGCACGAAGTAGAACCGCTCGTCGGCCGGGATCCCCGCGAACAGGACCGAGCCCGCCGGCGCGTCGACGGTGTTCCAGCCCATGTGCGGCAGGACCGGGGCATCCAGACGCTCCACCGTGCCCGGCCACTCGGCGCAGCCGTCGGTGCTGATGCCGTGCTCCACGCCCTTGCCGAACAGGATCTGCATGCCCACGCAGATCCCCAGCACCGGACGGCCGCCGGCCAGCCTGCGGCCGATCAACCGGTCGCCCCTGACCGCGCGCAGGCCCTCCATGCAGGCCGCGAACGCCCCGACGCCCGGCACGACGAGCCCGTCGGCGTTGAGCGCCTCCTCGAAGTCCGAGGTGACCGTCACGTCCACGCCGAGCCGGGCCACGGCCCGCTCGGCCGACCGCAGATTCCCCGACCCGTAGTCGAGGACGACGACCTTCCTCATACCTGCATCACTCCGGCCGTGACGGCCAGCCCGGCGAGGACCAGCGCGATCAGGGCGCCCACGAGGATCCGCTGCCGGGCCAGGCTGTAGACCCCGGCCAGCAGGAACGCCGCCAGCGCGAACATCAGCATCGCCGTGACCGACACCGTCTGGCCGAAAAGGTTCACAACGCGCCCTTGGTGGAGGGGATGCCGTGCACCCGCGCGTCCAGCTCGCTCGCATAGCGCAGCGCCCGCGCGAGCGCCTTGAACTGGGCCTCGACGATGTGGTGGGCGTTGCGGCCGTACGGCACGTGCACGTGCAGGCAGATCTGGGCGTTCGCGACGAACGACTCCAGGATGTGCCGGGTCATCGTCGTGTCGTAGTCCGGGCCGATCATCGGGGCCATGCGCTCGGGTTCGGAGTGCACCAGGTAGGGCCGGCCGGACAGGTCCACGGTGACCTGGGCGAGCGCCTCGTCCAGCGGGATCGAGGCGTCGGCGAACCGCCGGATCCCCGACTTGTCACCGAGCGCCTGCCGGAAGGCCGCGCCGAGCGCGATGGCCGTGTCCTCGATCGTGTGGTGGCTGTCGATGTGCAGGTCGCCCGTGGTCTTCACGGTCAGGTCGAACGACCCGTGCTTGCCGAGTTGGGCCAGCATGTGGTCGAAAAACCCCACCCCGGTGGCGACATCGACGACCCCGGTGCCGTCGAGGTCGATCTCGACCGAGACCGAGGTCTCCTTGGTACCGCGCTCCACGCGACCGATCCTGCTCACAGGCTCTCCTTCAAAGCTGTACGGAACGCCGCCATCTCCCGGGGCGTGCCGACGGAAACTCGCAACCACTGCGGCGGGCCCACCGCGCGGATCAGCACCCCGCGGTCCAGCATCCGCTGCCAGAGCGCGTCGCGGTCCTGGAACGTACCGAACAGGACGAAGTTGGCGTCGGAGTCGGCGACGCTGAAGCCCTCCGCCCGCAGCCAGGCCACGATCTCGTCGCGTTCTGCCCGCAGGTCCCCGACGCAACCGAGGAGTTCCGCACCATGGGCGAGTGCCGTCCGCGCGACCGCCTGGGTGACCGACGACAGGTGATAGGGCAGCCGGACGAGCAGCAGCGCCGCCAGCACGGCGGGATCGGCCGCCAGGTAGCCCAGCCGGGCCCCGGCCAGCGCGAACGCCTTGGACATCGTACGGGTCACGATGAGCCGCGGATGTCCCGGCAGCAGCTCCAGCGCGGACGGGGTGCCCGACCGGCGGAACTCCCCGTACGCCTCGTCCACCACCACCATGCCGGGGGCCACCGACAGGACCGCCTCGATCGCCGCGAGCGGCAGCGCGGTGCCGGTGGGATTGTTCGGTGAGGTCAGGAAGACGATGTCCGGCCGGTGCTCCTCGATCGCGGCGAGGGCCCGCTCGGGCTCCAGGCCGAAGTCCTCGTCCCGGAACGCGTCGATCCACCGGGTGTTGGCGACCCGGGTGATCGTCGGGTGCATCGCGTAGGACGGCTCGAAGCCCAGCGCGCTGCGGCCCGGACCGCCGAACGCCTGGACGATCTGCAGGATGATCTCGTTGGAGCCGTTGGCGGCCCACACCTGGCCGGCCGTCAGGGCGACCTGGGACTCGGCGCTCAGATACCGCGCGAGATCGGCCCGCAGCACGACCGCGTCCCGGTCGGGATAGCGGTTGAGGGTCGAGGCGACCTCGGCCACCGCCTCGCCGAGCGCCTTCACCAGCTCCGGCGACGGGCCGTGCGGGTTCTCGTTGGTGTTCAGCTGCACCGGCACGTCGAGCTGCGGCGCGCCGTAAGGCGCCTGCCCACGCAGATCGTCGCGAAGAGGCAGGTCGTCGATCGAGGTCACGAGGGGATCTTTCCATCGAAGCGAGCCTTGAGGGCGGCGCCGTGCGCGGGCAGGTCCTCCGCCTCGGCCAGGGTGACGACACGGGCGGTCGCCTCGGCGAGCGCGGCCCGGTCGTAGTCCACCACATGGATGCCGCGCAGGAACGTCTGCACCGACAGTCCCGCGGAGTGGCAGGCGCAGCCACCGGTCGGCAGCACGTGGTTGGACCCGGCCAAATAGTCGCCGAGCGACACCGGCGCGTGCGCGCCCACGAAGATCGCGCCCGCGTTCCTGATCCGGCCCGCGACCGCGGCGGCGTCGGCGGTGTGGACCTCCAGGTGCTCCGCGCCATAGGCGTCGGCGACCCTGATCCCGGCGTCGACGTCGTCGACGAGGACGATCGCGGACTGCCGCCCGGCCAGTGCCTCGGTGATCCGCTCGGTGTGCCTGGTCCGCTCGACCTGGCCCCTGAGCTCACCCTCCACCGCGTCGGCGAGCTCGACCGAGTCGGTGACCAGGACCGCGCCCGCGAGCTTGTCGTGCTCGGCCTGGCTGATCAGGTCGGCGGCGACGTAGCCGGCGTCCGCGGTCGCGTCCGCGAGCACCATGATCTCGGTCGGCCCGGCCTCGGAGTCGATCCCGACGAACCCGCGCACATACCGTTTGGCGGCGGCCACCCAGATGCTTCCGGGGCCGGTCACCAGGTTGACCGGCCGGCACTCCTCGGTCCCGTAGGCGAACATGGCGATGGCCTGTGACCCACCGACGGCATACACCTCCTCGACGCCGAGCAGCGCGCACGCCGCCAGGATGGTCGGGTGCGGCAATCCGCCGTGCTCCTTGTGCGCGGGTGAGGACACCGCCAGGGAGCTCACCCCGGCCTCCTGGGCCGGTACGACGTTCATGACCACGCTCGAGGGATAGACGGCCTGGCCGCCCGGGACGTACAGGCCGACCCGCTCGACCGGCACCCAGCGTTCGGTGACGGTGCCGCCGGGCACGACCTGGGTGGTGACGTCGGTGCGGCGCTGCTCGCGGTGGACGATCCTGACCCGCCGGACGCACTCCTCGAGCGCGTCCCGCACGGCCGGGTCCAGGGCCCGCAGCGCGCCGGCGATCTCCGCGGCGGACACCCGGGCGGTCTCCAGCCGGACGCCTTCGAACCGGTGGGTGTACTCCAGGACCGCGGCGGTGCCGCGATGGCGCACGTCCTCGCAGATCGGCCGCACCTTCGTCAGGGCGGTCTCGACGTCGAAATCGGCGCGGGGCAGCACGGAGCGCAGGTCGCCGGGGAGCGAACCTCGCAGGTCGATTCGGGAGATCACCAGGTCAGTCTACGAAAGCGGGACCCCTCGACGGGCACTGGTCTCACGAGCTGAGACACCGCACCGGCCGAGGTGGACCGGTGGTCACTGACCCACGGCGCTGACGCCGGCCTCCCAGTTGGCCAGGCGGCCCTCGGCGTCGAACATGGCGCGGGCGGTGCC
>JBDSTJ010000473.1:0-3662 GCA_039928335.1 Streptosporangiaceae bacterium
TCAGCACCGGCCCGCGCCCCGGGGGTGGCTTCACCGTGCGGGTCACCCTGTGATCAGAGTGGTGCTGGCCGAGGACCAGGCCATGGTGCGGGGAGCGCTGGCGAGCCTGCTCGGTCTGGAGGACGACATCGAGGTGGTGGCCGTCGCCGCCGACGGCCGGGAGGCCGTCGAGCTCGCCGCCGAGCACCGGCCGGACGTGATCCTGCTCGACATCGAGATGCCGCGAATGGACGGGATCACCGCCGCCGCCGAGCTCCGCACCGGAGTCCCCGACGCCAAGGTCATGATCCTCACGACGTTCGGCCGGCCGGGCTACCTGCGCCGGGCGATGGAGGCCGGGGCGGTGGCGTTCCTGGTCAAGGACAGCCCGGCCGAGGAACTCGCCGCCGCGATCCGCCGGGTCCTCGCGGGTGAGCGGGTCATCGACCCCGCGCTGGCCGCGGCGGCGCTCAGCGCCGGGCCCAACCCGCTGTCCGCGCGGGAACGCGACGTGCTCACCGCGAGCGCCGACGGGTCCTCGATCAGCGACATCGCCCTGGGCCTGCACCTGTCGGAGGGCACGGTCCGCAACTACCTGTCGACCGCGATCAACAAGGTGGGGGCCCGGAACCGCACCGAGGCCGCCCGGACCGCCCAGCGTCAGGGCTGGCTCTGAAAAACCCCTACCTGCTCTTGCCGGCCTTGATGGCCTTCATGGCGGCGGGCCAGGCGTTGCCGAGCTCACGCCACCAGTAGCCCCAGGAGTGGCGGCCGCCGGCGTAGATGTGCGACTTGTACTTGATCTTCAGCGCGTTGAGCCGGTCCTTGAAGTCGCCGTTGGTCATCCCGACGACGTACTCGCTGAACAGGCCGGCGTTGAGCGGGTTGGGCGCGCCGGTCCCGGAGGAGAAGTAGACGCCGGTCCCGCGCAGCCGCCTGGCGAGGCTCCAGGGGTCGTGGGCCGCCCAGTTGGCGTGGTCGTCGACCGAGTCGCCGTAGATCGCGTCGGGCAGGCCGTTGGTCTGGTTGACATAGGCCAGGGCCGTCGGCACCCCGGGTGACAGCAGCGACAGGATGCCGCTGAAGGACGCCGCGTACTTGAACCGCCTGGGGTAGCGCGCCGCGTAGGTCATCGCGCCCTGGCCGCCGGAGGAGTTGCCCATGATCGCGCGGTTCTTCCCGGCATGGAAGTTGCGCGCCATCAGCTGGTAGACCTCGGTCATGTGGAAGGTCTCCCACTCGGGGATCCCGCCGCGGCCGCCGTTGAACCAGTTGGTGTAGGACCCGTTGGCGCCCTCGGGCATCACCACGATCACTTTCCACTTGGCCGCGAGCTGCTCGATCCTGGTGCTGCGGGTCCAGGAGACATAGTGGTCCTGGCCGCCGTGCATCAGGTAGACGACCGGCCAGGTCCGTTTGGTCTTGTAGGTCCAGCCCTTGGGCAGCAGCACCCGGACCTTCTGGGTGCTGCCGAGCCGCTTGGACCGCACCGAGAAGTCGAATGCGCGCTTGTTCTTGGTCAGCCACTGGTATGACGTGATCGACGCGCCGGTGGAGGCCTTCTTGAAGCTCGGCGCGGCCTTCGTGGCGGTCGCCGGGGCCTGGAGCATCCCGACGCTCAGCGCGACCGCGACCAGTGTGGAACCGACCCGAAGCAGCATGACGATCAGTACTTTCTGGCGTGGAGGGTCGTCATGATCCGCGGCCAGACGAAGCCGAACTCACGCCGCCAGGCGGGCCAGTTGTGCCGGCCGTCGCCGTACAGGTGCGCGATGTAGGGGATCTTGAGCTTGTCGAGCCTGGCCTTGAAGTAGCCGTCGGAGTAGCCGGTGAGCTTCTCGCTGAGCAGGCCGATGTCCCAGGGCGCGACCTGCGGGTCGCCGGGGCCGGGCTTGCCCGAGGTGCCCGACGAGAAGAAGATCTTGGTGCCGCGCAGCGCCCCGGCCAGGTCGTAGGGGTTGTGCTGCTTCCAGTTCTCGGCGTCCTGGGGGTAGCGGCCCCAGATCGCGTCCGGGTCCTGGCCGTTGCCGGAGTTGACGTTGCTGAGCATCAGCGGGATGCCGGGTGCGGTCAGGTTCAGCAGGCCGCTGAGCGAGGCGGCGTACTTGAAGGCGCCGGGGTAGCGGGCCGCGTAGGTGATCGCGCCCTGGCCGCCGGAGGAGTTGCCGATGGCCGCGCGGCTCCTGCTGGCGCGCAGGTTGCGCTCGAGCAGCTGGGGGAGTTCCCGGGTGTGGAAGGTCTCCCACCGGGGATTCCCGCCCTTGCCGTAGTTGAACCAGTTGGTGTACGAGCCGTTGGAGGCCTCGGGCATCACCACGATCACGTCCCACCGGGCGGCGACCTGCTCGATGGAGGTGTTCCTGGCCCACGAGGTGTAGTTGTCGTGGCCGCCGTGGAAGAGGTACACGATCGGCCAGGTCCGCTTGGACTTCATGGACCACTTGCGCGGCAGCAGCACCCGGGCCTTGACGGTCCTGCCGCCCAGGGCCGGCGACTTGATCGAGAAGTCGACCTGGCGCTTGTCCTTGGTCAGCCACTTGTACTTGGTGAACTTGGCCCCGTCGTTGGCCTTCTTGAACGTGGGCTTGGCGGCGGCCTCGGCGATGCCGCCGGTGCCGACCACGGCGACCGCGCCCAGGCAGAGCGTGGAAGCGAGCAGCGCCGCCGTCGTCCTGGGCAGGTTCCTGGCGTCAGTGCGCATGTTCGTCCTCCACGTCAACCCACCGCCAGCCCGGCCCTTCCGGATTGGCCACAATCTCACGTTTAGTACCAGGACTTCCACCTTTTCGGCGTTCTTTCCGTCCGTCCCATGAGTAACCGCCGCCGGCCCGGGTCAGGGCGCGGCGCGGGGCCTGGGCCGACACGGCCCGAGCCGCCCTGACTTCCAGCGCCTGGGGCGCCCCAAGCGTCACGGCCGCCTTCTCCGCCGCGGTCCGCCCGTCCGGCAGGGTCTGCTCCGGTGCGGTCTGAGGGCGCGGGGCGGGCAGGGTCCGCTCCGGCACCTCGTCCTCGGGCCTCTTGTCGCCGGGCCTGTCGTCGCCGGGCACCGCGATGTCGTGGACCTCCCGGAGGTCGATCATCGAGTGCAGGCTCGCGAGGGGCTTGGGCAGCCACCAGTTCGCCGCGCCCAAAAAGCGCATGGTCGCCGGGACCAGCAGCGACCGGACCAGCGTCGCGTCCACGACGACCGCGACCAGCAGGCCGACGCCGAGCAGCTTCACCACCGAGATCTCGGCGGTCGAGAAGGCCGCCACCACCACGATCAGCAGTACGGCCGCGCTGGTGATGATCCCGCCGGTCTGCTGGAGGCCCATCGCCACGGCCGCCCGGTTGTCGTGGGTCCTGTCCCACTCCTCCCGGATTCGGCTGAGCAGGAAGACCTCGTAGTCCATCGACAGCCCGAACACCACGGCCAGGATGAGGATCATCGTGTTGGCGTCGACGGTCCCGGTCGGGGTGAAGTTCAGCAGCTTCGCCAGATGCCCGTCCTGGAAGCCCCAGACGATCGCACCGAACGACGACCCGATCGACAGCAGGTTCATCAGGATCGCCTTGAACGGGAGCGCGATCGAGCCGAACGCCGCGAACAGCAGGATGAAAATCGCACAGGCCACGAAGATCGCGGTCTTGGGCAGCGCCTCGGCCAGGCTGTCCATCATGTCCAGCTGGCCGGCCGTGCTGCC
>JBDSTJ010000474.1:0-30760 GCA_039928335.1 Streptosporangiaceae bacterium
GGCCAGGCCCCGCCGGCGGCCCCGACCGCCGCACCCGCCGCCTGCCCGGACTGCCTCGCCCCCAGGTCGGGCCGGTTCTGTGAGGCCTGCGGCCATGACTTCGACGCGGTGCCGACCCAGTGGACCGCGGTCGTTCAAGCCGACCGGGACTACTTCGACCGGGTCCTGGCCCTGGCCGGACCCGACTCCTCGGCGCTGGCCTTCCCCCTCTACGGTCCCGAACGCAGCTTTCCGCTCGCCGGCGAACAGGTCCGGATCGGGCGGGAGCGCGGCACCGAGATCGATCTCGACGATCCGGGAGTCTCACATCTGCACGCGGTGCTGCTTCCCCGCGCCGACCACTGGGTCCTGGTCGACACCGGGTCCACCAACGGCACCACCCTCAACGACTCCGACGACGAGCTTCCGGTCGACACCGAGGTCCCCGTCACCGACGGGGACCGCATCCACGTCGGGGCCTGGACGACCATCGTGCTGAGGAATTCCACATGATCATCACCCAGGTCCGGCGGCGGGCGGTCCCGCGCACCATGCCGGCCCGGATCCGCGCGCTGGCCGCCGGTGCCGCCCTCGCCGTCACCGCGCTGTTCGTGGCGGTCTCGGTCGGCCTCGGCGACGCCCGCGACGGACTGCAGGTCATCGGGCACGACGCGGGGCCCCAGGTCGTGGCGACCAGCGATCTGTACTTCGCGCTCAGCGACATGGACGCCCAGTTGGCCAACGTGCTGCTGACCGGCCGCGAACACCGGCTCGGGCCCGGCCGCGACAGCGCACTGAAGCTGTATGACCAGCGCCGGGGCGAAGCCGACCGCGCCGTCCTGCAGACCTTCGACATCGCCGGCCAGGACCCCGTGGGCCAGCGGACCATCCAGTCGGTGCTGGACCGGCTCGGCTCCTACGAACGGCTCGCCTCGCAGGCGCTGCTGCTGGACGATCAGTCCGCGCACGCGGCCGGGCCGCCGCCGCAGAAGGTGCGCGACCTGTACCGGCAGGCCACCGACCTGATGCGGCGCGACCTGCTGCCCCAGGCCTACAACCTGACCCTGGAGAGCTCGACGATCGTGCGCCGCTCCTCTGAGGCGCAGCGCTCGGACATCCTGACCGCCCGGGTCTGGGTGGCGCTGTCCGGCCTCGCCGTCATCGCGCTGCTGGTCGCGCTGCAGTTCTTCCTGGCCCGGCGTTTCCGCCGGTTGCTCAACCCCGCGCTGGTGCTGGCGACCGTGGTCTCCGTCGGCCTGGTGGCGGCGTCCTCGGCGCTGCTGTCGAGCACGGCGGGGCATCTGCGCGACGCCAAGGAGCAGGGCTTCGACTTGACGCTCGCGCTGGCCCGGGGCCGGGCGATCAGCAACAGCGCGGCCGCCGACCAGACCCGGTTCCTGCTGGACCCCGCACGCGCCGACACCTACGAGCAGAACTACCTCGACAAGTCCCAGTCGATCGCCTACGTGCCCGCGGGCAATCTGCGGACCTACTACCAGGCGCTCGACCGGGCCGTCGTCGGCAGAAAGGTCCCGCTGGGCTTCCTTGCCGGGCAGACCGGGCCGGTGCTCGAGGCCTACCGGGCCGTGCAGCGCGACGACCGGCGGCTGCGGTCGCTGTCCGCCGACGGAAGGACCCGCGACGCGATCATGTTGCGGACCGGGTCGATGGTCGGGAACTTCCAGGTCTACGACGCCGAGCTTGGCAAGCTGATCAAATCACGCTGGGTCGTCTTCGGTCAGCAGATCGGTGCGGGCGACCGGGGGCTGCACGGGTGGCGGCAGGCGCTGCCGCCGGTCGCGCTCGCCATCGTCCTGCTGATCCTGCTGGGCATCCGGCCCCGGCTGTCGGAATACCGTTAGGAGCCGTCGTGAAGAGGATCTTTCTCGCCCTGATTCTGCTGTCGGGCGCGACCGCCTGCGCGACCGACGGCCACGGCTCGGTCGAGGGCAAGCACACCCTGGTCATCGGGGTGAAGGCGGACCAGCCTGGGCTGGGCCTGCGCAGGGACGGCAGATTCACCGGGTTCGACATCGACGTGGCCGACTACATCGCCAGGAAGCTCGGTGCGTCCAAGGTCGAGTTCGTCGGGCTCACCTCCGCCGACCGGGAGCGGTTCCTGGACGAGCGCAGGGTCGACCTCGTGGTGGCGAGCTACTCCATCACCCCGCTGCGCAAGACGCTCGTGCGGTTCGCCGGCCCGTACTACGTCGCCCACCAGGACACCCTGGTCCGGTCCGGCGAGAACGGGGTCAGGGGCGTCCGTGATCTCAAAGGGCGCCGGCTGTGCGCGGCCAAGGGATCCAACTCCTCGCTTCGGGTCACCGAGGAGCGTGAGGTGAAGGCCGTGCCGGTGGAGGCCGCCTCCTACAGCCAGTGCATCGACAAACTGGTCTCCGGTCAGCTCGACGCGGTCTCCACAGACGACATCATTCTGGCCGGATTCGCCACAGACAGGGCCGGGAAGGTGAAACTAGTCAACGCACCTTTCACAGATGAAAAAATGGGCATCGGCCTCAACAAGGACGACATCGGAGGCTGTGAGGCAGTCAACCGGGCGATCACATCGATGTACCAGGATGGAACAGCAGCCCAGGCCCTCACGCGGTGGTTCGGCAAGGCAGGCCTGAAGATCACCACGACGGTCCCCCAGTTCGAGGGCTGCCACTGACCAGGGAAGCACTACCAGTCAGAGTCCAGTCGAGCAAGGAGCAGGTTGACTGAGCCTTCCGGGCGAGGCAACATGAGCCCCCCGGGGACCGTGTGACGGGTATTACAGGATTGCGTAGGTTCTCATGTCTTTGCCCCAACCGCAGTCAGGCACGCGCCGGACGCGCAGGAAGCCCAGTGGCTCGTCCGGTGCCCCCAGGACTCGGTCGATCCGGACGCGGATCGCTCTGCTGCTCGTGATCCCGATGGTCACCCTCATCGCGCTCTGGGCCTTCTCCGCCCAGGTCACCCTGAGCGCCGCGATCAACAAGTTCCAGATCTCCACCACGTACGACAAGATCGGCTTGCCCGGCTCCAACGTCGCGGGCACCCTCCAGATGGAGCGCAAGGCCACCGCGGCCTATGTCGCCTCCGGGCATCTCGTCGGCGGCACCGACCTGGCCACCGTGCGTGGCTACGTCGACAAGTACATCGCGGACTTCCGCGCCAAGGCGCTCACCGCCAAGGTGCGTGACGCCGCGAACCAGTCCATCCAGGACGGCCTCAAGGCCTTCGACGCCGAACTGCAGAAGCTCAAGGCGCTCCGGCTCGATGTCGACAACCGCAAGATCTCCGCGGTCAGCGCGATCAAGGGCTACAACGAGATGGTGACCAAGGGCGTCCGGCTGTTCGGCAGCCTCGTCATCATCGACAGTCTCAAGATCTACCAGCAGGGCAGCGCGCTGGTGGACATGGGCTGGGCTCGCGAGTACATCCTGCGCGAGGACGCGCTCATCACCGCCGTGCAGGCCTCCGGCGGCAGGATGAACGCCTCCCAGCACGCACTGTTCGCCGAATGGTCGGGCACCCACCGGCACAACGCCTGGGAGTCCTACGAACGGCTCGGCCCGGAGCTCAAGGCGACCATGAGCGTGGTCGCCGGCTCCCCCGCCTACCTGGCTTTCCAGGCCCTGGAGGACGCGATCCTCGGGCTCCGGTCGGGCCCGCTACCGGCCTCCGCCGCCTCCTGGCAGACCACGACCAAGACGCTCGTCGACTCCTGGGCCGACGGGCTCCAGAAGGCCGGCCTCGGCGTCAAGCAACAGGCCAAGCCCATCGGCGACGAGATCATCTTCAGGCTCGCCATCGCCGGCGGCCTCGGCCTCCTGGGCGTTATCGTCTCGGTCCTGCTGTCGGTGCTGCTCACCCGGAGCCTGTCGCGGGAGCTGCGCGGCCTGCAGGAGGCCGCCCGCGAACTCGCCGAACAGCGCCTGCCCTGGGTCGTGGCCCGGCTGCGGCGCGGTGAGAACCTCGATGTCGCCACCGAGGCACCGCCGCTCAAGACCGGCGGCACCACCGAGGTCGCCCGGGTCGCCGACGCGTTCAGCCGAGTGCAGCACACGGCCATCGAGACCGCCGTGGGCGAGGCCTACCTTCGCAAGGGCATCAGCCGGGTCTTCCTCAACCTGGCATGGCGGAGCCAGTCGCTCCTGCACCGCCAACTGCGGATGCTCGACTCACTGGAACGCCGCGCCGCCGACCCCGAGACGCTCGACGACCTGTTCCAGCTCGACCACCTCACCACCCGCATGCGCCGGCACGCGGAGGGCCTGATCATCCTGTCGGGCTCCGCCCCCGGCCGGACCTGGAGCAAGCCCGTGCACATCGTCGACGTGCTGCGCGGCGCACTGGCCGAAGTCGAGGACTACACCCGGGTCGAGGTCGCGACCTCCTCCCCCGTCGCACTGTCCGGCGCGGCCGTCGCCGACGTCATCCACCTGCTGGCCGAGCTCATCGAGAACGGCACGTCCTACTCCCCGCCGCCGACCGAAGTGCTGGTGCACGGCGAGATGGTCGGCAACGGCTTCGCCGTGGAGATCGTCGACCGGGGCGTGGGCCTGGCCCCCGCCGAGTTCAGCGAGCTCAACCAGCGGCTGCACCGCACGCCGGAGTTCGACCTGGCCGACACCGACCGGCTCGGCCTGTTCGTGGTGTCCCGGCTCGCGGCCCGGCACGGGATCAGGGTCACCCTGCAACCGTCCGCCTACGGCGGCGTCACCGCAGTCGTGGTGATTCCGCACGAACTCATCGTCTCGGAGTCCGCCATCAGCGAGCATCCCCCCGTCGCCGATGACCAGCTGCTGCCCGCTCCGCACCTGGAGCTGACCCAGCCGCCGCTGGCCGCCGTGCCCGTCCCCTCGCGGGTGGAGCAGACCTCTACCGGCCTGCCGCGCCGGGTCAAGCAGGGGAACATGGTTCCCCAGCTGCGCCAGGAAGCCGAAGCCGCCCCGCCGGAGCAGTTCACCGAGCGTCCGCCCGAGCAGAACCGCGACCTCATGAGCTCGCTGCAGTCCGGCTGGCAGCGAGCACGCGACGAGCCCGAGTTCGACCAGCCTTTCGTTGATTACAGGGACGAATCATGACCGCACCCACAGCGGGCTCACCGCGCAGTGCCTCCCCCGAGCTCGGCTGGCTGCTCGACGACCTGATGAACCGGGTCGGCGAGGTACGCAAGGCCCTGGTCCTGTCCCGCGACGGCCTCGTCATGGGAGCCTCCCGGGGCATCGGCCGGGAGGAAGCCGACTATCTGGCGGCGCTCGCGTCCGGCCTCAACAGCCTCGCCAGTGCCTCCCGGCAGCACTTCGGGGCCAACGAGGTCCGGCAGACCATCGTGGAGATGGACACCGGGCTGTTCTTCGTGGCGGCCGCGGGCAACGGCAGCTGCCTGGCGGTACTGAGCGACGCGGGAGCCAACGCGGGCCTGGTCGCCTACGAGATGTCCATGCTGGTCAAGCGGGTCCGGAGACAGCTGTCCACAGCGCCGCGGCAACCCACCGAGGGGCTGAGCTGACATGGACGGGCCATGGGACGGTCCGGTGGGGAGGCGCGACGAACGCTGGGTGGACGAGGCCGCCGGGCCGGTCGTCCGCCCGTACGCCATCTCTCGCGGCCGGACCAGGCCCCGGGGCGAACCGCTCGACCTGGTGACGATCCTGGCCGGGACCGGCGACGATCCGCCCGGCCGGGTCAGGTACTCCCCTGAGGAGCTGCGGCTCCTCGAACTCTGCCGGAGCCCGTGCACCGTCGCGGATCTGGCGTCCGACCTCAACCTCCCGCTCGGCGTGGTCCGTGTCCTCGCCGGGGATCTGGTGCATCAGGGGCTGCTGGAGATCCGGCGGCAGCGCCCCGCGACGGCCAGACCCGACCAGCGGCTCCTCCAGAAGGTGCTCGATGACCTCAAGGCTCTCTGACGTCGAGTTCTCGCCCGTGCAGGACGGCCCCATCGAGGCCCTGAAGATCCTCATTGCGGGCGGGTTCGGCGCGGGCAAGACGACCCTGGTGGGTGCGGTCAGCGAGATCCGCCCGCTGCGTACCGAGGAACTACTGACCGTGGCCGGCGCCGGGATCGACGACCTCGGCGGGGTCGAGGCCAAGACGTCCACGACCGTGGCGATGGACTTCGGCCGGATCACCTTCCCCGACGGGATCGCGCTCTACCTGTTCGGCACGCCCGGCCAGGAGCGATTCTGGTTCATGTGGGACGAGCTGGCCTTCGGTGCGATCGGCGCCGTGGTCCTGGCCGACACCCGCAGGCTGACCGCGAGTTTCGCCGCCATCGACTACTTCGAGCAGCGCAACACCCCGTTCGTCGTCGCGGTCAACTGCTTCGACGGCGCGCGCCAGCACGAGGTCGCAGAGATCCGCGACGCCCTCGACGTGGACCCGGCGGTCCCGGTCGTGCTGTGCGACGTGCGGGACCGCGACTCCGCCAAACAGGTCCTGGTCACCCTCGTCGCGCACGCCCTCAGCCTGAGCTGACGGTTCTCCTCGCTGACCTATCCGTCCTGGATCCCCGACCCAGACCCACCTGCACGGCGGGCAGGACCAGGACATCGGTATCCGCCGCAGCCATGCCGCTGCGTACTTCGGAAGAGACCTGTCGACCAGTTCGCGCACCGATTCCCGCCAGCGCCGGTACCGGCAGTTGGGGACTGGTCAAGGAGCAGCTGGGAACGATCTTCGCGGGTATCCCACCCCGTTGGTACTGCGCACCCATGAGCAGGCCGTGTCCGCCTTCGACGGACTCGACCTGCTGCCGCCGGGTGTCGACGACGTGAGCGCGGTCTGGTCGGACCGGCCGCTCTGGCGGGGTCGTTCCGGGCCTACGGCGGCGTGGGCGTCAAACGCTCTGGCAAACGCTGAGACGACCGTTCAGTGCCTACGGTCCACAAGGTAGCGGGCGAGGGCGGTCAGCTCCTCCTTGACCTGGGAGTCCCCGTCGATTTCTGCGATCAGCCGTAGTGCCTCGGCCAGCTCCCGTTCGGCCAGCGCCACGGTGAACGCCCGGCCGCCGGCAATCAGGTCGGCGGCGAGCCGCAGCCCCTCCTCATCGGCCGGCCGCGATTCCAGGAGCACGGCGAGTCCGGGCGCTCCTGCCGCCAGCGCCGCCACAACCGGCAGTGTCTTCTTGCCCCGGCGGAGGTCGCCGAACACGGGCTTGCCGGTGACCGCGGGATCGCCCCAGATGCCCAGCAGGTCGTCGACCGCCTGGTACGCCAGGCCGAGGTGCCGGCCGAGCAGGTTCATGGTGTCGGCCGTCTCCGGCGAGCCGCCACCCAGGAGGGTTCCGACGGCGGCGGCACAGCCGAGCAGTGATCCGGTCTTGCCCACCGCCATCGCGCAGTACTCCGCCACCTGAACCGACTCTGGACCGCTCCACGGCCGGGTCTCGAACGCGGTGTCCGCAGCCTGCCCGTTGACCAGGTCGAGCAGAGTCCCGGTGAGCAGCCGGACTGCGGCGGCTCCGCCGGGGGCCCGGACGAGGGTGTCGAGGGCGAGCGCGAGCAGCGCGTCGCCGGCCAGCACCGCCGCACCGACGCCGTAGGCCTTCCAGGCGGTCGTCTGGTGCCTGCGGAGTTCGTCACCGTCCATGATGTCGTCGTGGACGAGGGAGAAGGCGTGCACGAACTCGACCGCCACCGCGCCCGGCGCGGCCGTCTCGGCGGTCGCGCCGACGAGTCGCGCCGCCAGCCCGGCCAGGGCCGGGCGGACTCCCTTGCCGCCACCGTCCTCGCGCGGGCTGCCGTCGACCTCGACCCAGCCGAAGGTAAAGGCCGACACCAGGCCGGGGTCCGGATGCAGCCGATCCACCGCGGCACGCATGGCGGGGTCCATCCACTGCTGGGACTCCAGCAGAATCCCGGTCACGCCGTCGTACGCGGAAAAGACTTCGATCGTCATGTGGATTATTTCTCCAGTCGCCGTCCCTGCGATCACAAGAATTGCAAACAAAAGTCAGGATTGCGAGACCTACGACGTTTCAGGTAAGTTTCTTTCGCTGCTCGACCAGTTGCGGAGTGTAATATTCGACTACATGTCAGAGTGCGGTAACCAAAAGTGATCAGGGTGATCCACATCACATATCAGCTAAGGCATTCGAAGTGAACCTTCGCCAGAGTCGCAGCTCCTTCCCGCCAACCCATCGACCATTCCCCGCCTGCCGGCTGCCATTGCCATCACCTATCGCGCCCGGTCAACGACCCAGCGTGACGACATGTGACAATGATCACACCACTCAGTTGAAAATTTGACCGATACGACATCTTGATCTGTTGAGATGATCATGTAATGATCGCTTGGGTGAAGTAGTCAGATTTGCATACCCGATAATTCAATAAACGTCTCTTGCAGATCATCCTGTCGGTTTCCCTTACCTCTTGAAAGCGGAGAGATGAACGCCAACCAACGGGACATCCTCGAGAGGATCGAGGACCTGCTCAAGGATGTCGGCCAATCCCACGTCTCCTCTTCGGCCTATGACACCGCGAGGCTCGCCGCGCTGCGGCAGCCCGGCAGCACGGTCCCCGCCTTCCCGGAGAGCGCACGTTGGCTGCTGGGCCATCAGCGACCGGACGGCTCCTGGGGTGGAACCGTAGAGATGGCACCCGACCGCTGCCTGTGCACCCTGACGGCCGTTGTGACCCTCGGGGAACTCGTTCAGGACGGCTTTCTGCCGGAGGCGGACACCGAGCAAGTGATCATCCGTGGCGAGGAGTATCTCCGGACCGCTCTTGGCACGCTCCATGACGACGCCCGGGACACCGCCGGATTCGAACTGGTCTTCCCGCCGCTGCTCGACCGGGCCAGGAAACTCCGGATCGATCTGCCCTACGACCGATTCCCCTGGCTCCACCAGCGGCGGGAGCACAAGCTCGGGCTGCTGGCACGACTCGGCGACGACCTGGGACATTCGGTCTACAACCTGGAGTCCTTCGACCGGCTCCCGGCGGCGGCGGCCGACGGGAGGGCCCAGTCGCAGGACGGCAGTTTCGGCTGCTCCCCTGCCTCGACCGCAGGCGTGCTGGCCTCGGTCGACAACCCCGCAGCGTGGGACTACCTGCGCCGGATGGCCGCCTTCTCCGCCGACGGAGCGGTCGGCACCGTCCGGCCCTTCCAGGTCTTCGAGCGGTCCTGGATCGTCGCGGATCTCCAGCGGGCAGGTGTCATGATGCCCCAGATGCAGGTCCACCTCGACCAGCTCAGCAGCGAATGGTCGGCTGCGGGCATCGGCATGGCGAGCCACGGGATCCCCGCCGACGGCGACTGCACCGCCCTGACGTTCATCGTCCTGAGCCAGGCCGGTTACCCGGTCACCGCCGAACCGTTGCAGAACTTCCGCCGCGACAGCGGCTATGTGACCTACCCCTTCGAGCTCGACCCCTCGACCAGCTGCAACGTTCACGCCCTGACCGCGCTGCGTCTGGCAGGCACCGACCACAGCGCCATCGACTGCGCGCTGGGGGCACTCAGGCGCAGCCGCCGTCCGGACGGTAGCTGGCGCGACAAGTGGCATATCTCCCCCTACTACTCGACCGGTCACGCTGTCGAGGCACTGCACGGTCTCGATGACCCGATGTGCGGGGACGCCGTCGACTGGCTGCTGCGCACCCAGCTCCCCCACGGCGGGTGGGGCATCGGAGGCGGCAGTGGCGAGGAGACCGCCTATGCCCTCACCGGCCTTCTCGCCGCCGGCCGGCATCTGGACGAGACAGGCCGAGCCGCCGTCGACGCGGGCGCCGCCTACCTGAACACCTGGATCGACGCCACCGAGCACCCGGAGCTGTGGGTGGGCAAGTCCCTGTACGCCCCGCTCCTCGTCATCCGCGGGCTGATCCTGAGCACCCTGCTGCGGTATGCGACGGTCACCGAGCCCCAGGAGACCCACTGATGACCGCCCTCGCCCAGTTGCCGCCGGGACAGACCGTCGACGAGGACGCCAGCCGCTGGATCGAAGAGGATCCGTTCGCCGCGTACACGCACTACCGGGCTGCCCTCGGCGATCCCTTCACGCTCTATCGTCCGGGAAAGCCGCCCCGCGTCTTTCTGAGCGACCCCGCCACGATCCGCGAGCTCCTGCTCAGCCGTGACCGTCATCTCGAAGGGTGCGGCACCAGCCTCTACGGCAAGTTCATCGGCGAGACCGCGCTCCCCGTCCTGGTCGGCGACGAGCACCGACGGATGCGGCAGCTGATCACCCCCACGCTCGTGGGCCAGGCGCTCCAGGACCGGGCGTCCGCGATCCGCGCCACCGCCGTCGAACAGCTCCGGCTGCTCCGCGGCCGCCCGGCGGCACCGCTGATCGACGTGGCCAGCCAGATCGCCACCCAGATCGTCACGCCGATGCTCTTCACGCCTTCCGACGATGCGACGACCGCGCGGATCCACACCGCGCTCCAGTCCGCGATGGAGGCAGTGCATCAGGCCCGCGCGCTGCGGGCGGCCCAACGGATGACCGAGGCGGGCCCCTGGATGCAGCGTTTTCAGCAGCATCTTGCGGAGCTCGACGTCGTCCTGCTCCAGGAGATCTCCCGGTGCCGGGCGACGACCACCGCCACGGAGCCGACCGTGCTGGCGCGTCTGATCGCGAGTCCCGAGCACCTCACCGACCAGCAGATCCGTGATCAGCTCGTCACCCTGCTGATCGGCGGAGCCAACACGGTCGGCTCCGCCATCGCGATGGCACTGTACTGGGTGCGGCGGCTCCCCGCGGTGGCCGAACGGCTCACCGCGGAGCTGGCGGCGCTGCCTCAGGACGCCTCGGCGCTCACCGTCGGCGCGCTCCCGTATCTCGGCGCGATCTGCGATGAGACCCTGCGCATCGGCTCCGTCACCCCCACTGCGTCCGCGCGAAAGGTCACCACTGCCTTCACCGCCCTGGGCTATGAGTTCCCGGCGGGCACCGAACTGATCATCGCGATCCATCTCGCGCATCGGCGCGAACAGGTCTTCCCGGATTCAGAGATCTTCCTTCCGGAACGCTTCCTCGGCGACAGGCCCTCGCCCACCGAATACCTGCCCTTCGGAAGCGGTACCAGACGCTGTCCCGGAGCGGCCCTCACCGATCTGGAGATGCGTCTGATCCTCGCGGAGATGGTCTGCACTTCGGGCCTCGAACTTCTCGGGGGAGAAATACCTTTTCAACCGGTTTCCTATGGCGCTTCGGTCGCTCTGCCCTCCACCGTCCAAGTACGGATTGCAGGCTGATATGGCGCCTCGGCAGGACAGAACTCGCGACGCACGGGTCTTCGCAGCCGTGGTGATGGACATCGACGGAACTCTGACCACATGCGACACACTGGCCCTCACCAGCGAGAAGCTCGGTCTCCCCGGATCCGAACTCGCCACCATCAGCCGCAGCTTCCAGGACGGCTCACTCTCCGAGGAACAGGTACACGATCTCGTACTGCGCCGGTGGCAGTCGTCGGGAAAAGCCAACCGGATCGACATGGAAAAGATCTTTCGTTCGCTTCCGCTACGTGACGATGCCTTCGACCTGATCGCCCGCATCCGCGCGATGTCGCTGCCATCCTGCCTGATCACCAGCTCGATGGACTTCTACGCGGAAATCATGGCGGAGCGGCTATCGGTCATGAACTTCTACGCCAACCTCCGCCTCCAGTTCGACGCACGCGATGGCACGTTGAGCGGCCTGGAATTCACCAAGGAGGCAGCATTTCTCAAGCGGGCGCAGCTGGAGAAGTTCTGTTCCGCCCACGACATCACCCCGGATCAGGTAATGGTCATCGGAAATGCCGAGAACGACCAGGAAATGTTTGAGGTCACCGGAAACGGCGTGCTTCTGAGCGATGAGGGCACCGGCGAGCTGGCCGGTACGGCCTGGCAGGTGGTGTCCAGCCTCACCGAAGCGGCCGACCTTCTGACCCCCCGTCGTTCACGGTGGTTCCGCTGGCGGAAGTAGCCGCCGCGAACGCCCGGGAGACCCGAGCGGGGCAAGATCTGACTACCTGTTGCGGTCGAATGACGACCGTCCGCCGCAGGGCAACGAGAGTGCAATCAGACGAACAGCTGTGGCGGCGAACAGGCGACCCGGATGTTGCCGATTTGCTTTGTGCGGCCTTGTTAATGTTGCTAGTCTTCTGTCCGGCTTCTCTCGGGTTTGGCCCGCTAGGCCGGACTTCTTCATTGTTAATAGCCTGTTATGCACGTGTTACAGGTCTCTCCTATATCAGCGTTTGGGCAGGTGTCATGCGCTTCCGCAATGCACGGGTGCGGACCAAGATCACAGCGATGTTGGTGTCGCTCGTCGCCCTGTGGGCCTTCGCCGCCTGGGTCACTCTGCGGGACGGGGTGAACCTGCTTGCGGTCAGCTTGATCGACCAGCGGGTCAGCCAGCCCACGACCCAGCTCATCACCGGCCTGGAGCGCGAACGCCGGCTCACCCTGATCTATCTCGCCGGCCACGGACCCACGGTTGCACGAGACCGGGACCAACTCGCCAGCCAGCGCGCCGTGACCGACAAGGCGACCGCCAAGTTCATCAAGGAGACGGGCTCCAGCAGTGTGAAGTTCGCGATCGGCTCCCTCGAGGAGAGCCGGATCAGGGACCTGACAACGCAGCTGAACGGCCTGCCCGACTTCCGGATCCGGATCGACAGCGGTGTCCTGACGCGCGCCGCGTCGGTGCAGAGCTTCAACAGCATGATCGACGCCAGCTTCCGTATCTTCTCCTCCATCTCCGGCGTGGACGACCAGGCCATCTCCAGAGACGCCCGCACGATCATCGCCCTGACCCGGGCCAAGGAGATGCTCTCCCGGGAGGACGCCCTGCTGGCCGGCGCGCTCGCCGCCGGGCGGTTCACCGCCTCCGAGCGCACGGAGTTCATCCAGCTCGTCGGAATCCAGCACCAGCTCCACCAAGAAGCCATCAGTGAGCTCTCGCCCAAGGACAAGGCCCGCTACGACCAGCTCACTCAGGGTCCGGTGGCCACCCGCCTGAACCAGCTGGAAGACCGGATCATCAAGTCCACGTTCAACGTGCGGCTGGTGACGACGGCCGCGAACTGGCAGGGCGCGACCGAGCCCGCTATCGAGGAACTCGACACCGCCGTCCGCGCCACCGCCGACGGCCTGGTCGACCGGGCCGTGCCGGTGGCCGCCTGGGTCGTGGTCCGGCTGGTACTGGCCGGTGGTCTCGGTCTGCTGACCGTCATCGCCTCCGTCATCCTCTCCGTCACCACCGCCCGTCACCTCGTCCGCCAGTTGGAGCGCCTCAAGAAGGCCGCACACGAGCTGTCCGACGAACGGCTGCCCCGCATCGTCGAGCGGCTCGGCCAGGGCGAGCAGCTGGACGTGGCCGCCGAAGCACCGCCGCTGGAGTTCGGCGACGACGACATCGGCCAGGTGGGCAAGGCGTTCAACACCGTTCAGGAGACGGCCATCCGGGTCGCGGTCGAGCAGGCCGAACTGCGTCGCAGCATCCGCGACATCCTGCTGAGCCTCGCCCGCCGCTCCCAAGCGCTCGTGCACCGGCAGCTCACCCTGCTCGACGCGATGGAACGCCGCGAGATCGACACCGAGGAGCTGGAGGACCTGTTCCGGGTCGACCACCTCGCCACCCGGATGCGGCGCAACGCGGAGAACCTGATCATCCTGTCCGGCTCGACGGCCGCCCGCGGCTGGCGCAGGCCGGTCCCGATGGTCGACGTGGTCCGCTCGGCCGTGGCCGAGGTCGAGGACTACACCCGGGTCGCGGTGCTGCCGATCGGTGAGGTGTCGCTGACCGGCCGGGCCGTGGGCGACCTCGCACACCTGCTGGCCGAGCTGATCGAGAACGCGGTCTCCTTCTCGCCGCCCTACACCGTGGCCCAGATCAGCGGGCACATGGTCGCCAGCGGCTACGCGATCGAGATCGAGGACCGCGGGCTGGGCATGTCCGACGACAGCCTGGAGCAGATCAACCGCCGGATCGCCGACCCGCCGGAGTTCAACCTGTCCAGTTCCGCGCAGCTGGGCCTGTACGTGGTCGGCCGGCTGGCCGAGCGGTACCAGGTCCAGGTCACGCTCAAGCGCTCGCCCTACGGGGGCACGACCGCCGTGGTCGTGATCCCGCGCGAGCTCATCGAGGAAGGAGAGGTCGACGCTCCGGGGCGCTCCGCGCAGCCTCTGATGACCGTCGGCGCATCCACCGTGCACGACTACTCCGAGCTCTCCCAGGGGCATTCTCCCGAGCCGACGCCGGTGGCAGTGGTGCCGGTGGCCCAGGAGCCGGCCTCCGAGGCGACCACCCCGTCCGGGCTCCCGCTGCGGGTGCCCCAGGCCAGCCTGGCCGCGCCGCTGCGCGAGGAACCAGCCGAGTCCGTACAGCCAGAAGAAGATCCAGGCCGCTCGCCCGAGGAGATCCGCAAGATCGTCGGGGCGTTCCAGAGCGGCTCCCTCCGGGGCAGGTCCGACGCGACCGCCGCGGAGAAGTCCGAGAGTGAGACCGAGTAATGCACAAGACCGGTGCGGCAGCCGACCTGACGTGGCTGCTGGATGATCTCGTCCGGCGGGTCCCCGAGGCCAGGCACGCCATTGTGCTGTCGGCCGACGGCCTGTTGATGGCCTCGTCCCAGGCCTTCGCCAAGGACGACGCCGAACATCTGTCCGCGATCGCCGCCGGGATCCAGAGCCTCGCCCGGGGCGCCGGGGAACGGTTCGGCGGCGGGCCCGTGCGGCAGACGATCGTCGAGATGAAGTCATCGTTCCTGCTGGTCACCGTGGCCGGTCAGGGTGCGTGCCTGGCCGTGCTGAGCAACGAGGACGCCGATGTCGGGCTCATCGCCTACGAGATGGCGATGATGGTCACCAAGCTCGGCCACCATCTGTCGTCCCCGGCCCGTTCGGCGGAGACCGCGTGACCTCAGAGCACGAGCGCTGGCTCGACGAGAGTGCGGGACCCCTGGTCCGCCCCTATGTGATGACCGGTGGCCGGCTCCAGCCGGTGCGCGGCAAGTTCGATCTGATCACTCTGGTCGAGTCGACCGGGCCCACCCCGGTCATGGAGATCGGGCTGGGCCCTGAGCATCTGGCCATCGTCCGGCTCTGCCACACCATGATGTCCGTGGCCGAGATCACCGCCCATCTGGATCTGCCCAGCGGGACCGTCCGGGTCCTCCTGGGCGACCTGCTCGACAAGGCACTCGTGACCGTGCAGGAACCCCAACCGGAGACCGACATGCAGGACCTGCGGATGTACCAGGCGGTGATCGATGGTCTCCGGGCCCTCTAAGAAGATGCCCACCGCGATCAAGATCCTTGTTGCGGGCGGGTTCGGTGCGGGCAAGACCACGCTGGTCGGGGCCGTGTCGGAGACCAAGCCGCTGCGCACCGAGGAGGTCCTCACCGACCAGGGAGTCGGCGTGGACGACGTGTCGGGCGTGGAGAAGAAGAAGACCACGACCGTGGCCATGGACTTCGGCCGGATCACCTTCGGTGACGACTTCGTGCTCTACCTGTTCGGCACGCCCGGCCAGGAGCGGTTCTGGTTCATGTGGGACGAGGTCGCGATCGGGGCGCTGGGCGCGGTCGTGCTCGCCGACACCAGGCGGCTGGCCGACTGCTTCCCGGCGGTGGACTACTTCGAGCGGCGGGGCACGCCGTTCATCGTCGCGGTCAACTGTTTCGACGGCGCGCGCCGGTTCGAGCTCGACGAGGTCAAACAGGCTCTCAACCTCGGGTCCAACATCCCGGTGATGCTCTGCGACGCGCGGGCCAAGGAGTCGAGCAAGGAGGTCCTCATCACCCTGGTCAAGCATTCGATGCGGCTGGCCTCGGCGAAGAAGGTCTCCTGAACTAACGCTTGGTGTACATGTAGCCGAGGCGGCGGATCGTGATGATCTGGTCCCGGTAGGGTCCGATCTTGGCGCGCAGCCGGTGGATGTGCACGTCGACGGTGCGTACCGAGCCGGACTCGGTAGGGCCCCAGCCGGCGCTGAGGAGCTGGGCGCGTGACCAGACCCGGCCGGGGCTGGACGTCAGGTGCACGAGCAGCTCGTACTCCTGGTAGGTCAGCGGGATCTTCCTGCCGTCGACCTGCACGGTTCTGGCCTCGGCGTCCACGCTCAGCCCGCCCTGCTCGGGCTCGGTGATCGGCCTGGCGTCCTGACCGAGCCTGACGATGTGTCCGACGATGACCAGAGCGGTGTCGGTGCCCTCGACGGGTACGACGCCCAGCAGCTGTCCCTGGCTGGTGTCAACGGCTTCAAGCAGTGCGGCTTCCATGAACGTATATTACCTACCAACTAAGTAGAAATTACAGAGTAACGCCGAAGACGTTTCCGTGAAATCCTGTGCCCGTGGGCTTCAACGACTTGATGGTCGTGCGCGACCTCGGCACTCGTTCCTTCCGTAAGTACATGATGGCCAACGAGGAGCGGGTACTCGCGGTCCGCCGTCACCCCGCGAGCCTGCTCCGCTACATCACCGAGGTGTTCGTCGGGCTGCTCGTGGCCGGCTTCGCCAGCGAGTGGCTCGGCGCGGGAACGGCGATGACCGTCGTCTGGCTCGCCTGGCTCTTCCTGCTCGGCCGGCTGATCTGGAAGGTCGTCACCTGGTCGGTCGAGTTCTTCATCGTGACCGAGAAACGGCTGATGTACCTCCAAGGCCTCATCTCCCGCCGGGTCGGCATGATCCCGCTCGGCAAGGTCTCCGACATCAAACTGGAACGTCCGCTGCAGGGCCGTCTCCTCGACTACGGAACGTTCATCATGGAGTCCGCGGGACAGGACCAGGCCTTCCGCACGGTCAAGTACATGCCCTATCCGGAGCAGTTGTACTTCGAGGTCTCCTCCATGATCTTCCCCGTGGTCGACGCGTCACCGGACTGAGCAGGCCCATCCTCTTGCGCCCGGCACCAAACCCCGGCGAAGGTTGCGGCATCCAAGGTGATGACTGCCCGACCACGCAAGAGAGAACTGGTGACGTGACCACTCCCCCGACCCACGGCGATCTCTCCGAGGATCTTCTCCGCACCTCGCAGTGGACCGACGCCATGGTCGCCCTCGCCGGTATTCCGGTGGTGGACGTACCATTCGTCACCGTGGGCGGTGGGATCGGCTCCTTCGTCACCGTCGACTATCTGCGGGTCTACGGGGTCCCCACCTCGCAGATCCGGGTCCTTTCCAACATCGACCACCCATGGCAGACCTATGAGTACCTGACCCGGTGCTCGCAGATCCCCAGGACCGAGCGGATCAGATCCGACTCCTCCTCACGGCCCGACAACCTCTGGGGCTTTCCCTCCTACGCGCTCGAGGAGACCTGGAAGGACAGGTCGCTGGGGCACCTGTTCAACATCCTGACCGAGCCCATCATCAATGACTACTGGACTCCGCGCGCGGGCACCGTCTTCGCCAACCTCGACCGCGAACGGCGGCGGATCGGTTATGACGAGATGCTCGTCAAAGGAAATGTGCGGATGGTCCGGCAGCGCTCCGGCGGCGGCTACTTCACTATTCTCACCCCGCCGGCCGGAGCCACGCCGACCAGGCGCATCGCGTTTCGTTCGCGTTACGTTCACCTGGCCGTCGGATATCCCGGACTGAAATTCCTGCCAGACCTTCAGGCATTCCGCGAGAAGTACGGCGACTTCCACCATGTGGTCAACGCCTACGAACCACACGAGCACGTCTATGAGTATCTCAAGACCCAGCCGGGAACCGTGATGGTGCGGGGCGGCGGCATCGTCGCCTCACGCGTCCTGCAGCGGCTGATGGACGACCGGGCCAGGTTCCAGACCCGGACCCAGATCGTGCACACCTTCCGCACCTATGTCGCCGGCTCGCACGGGCCGCACCTGTGGGCGCGGCGCAGGGGCGGCGACGGCTGGGCGTACCAGGGCTTCAACTACCCCAAGTCGGTGTGGGGCGGCCAGCTCAAGGCCGAGATGCGCAAGCTCGAAGGCGACGCGCGGGCCAGGAAGTACCAGGAGATGGGCGGCACCAACACACCCAGGCGGCGGCACTGGCAGGCCCAGATGCGCCAGGGCCGGCAGGAGGGCTGGTACCACGACATGCAGGGCGTGGTCGACCGGGTCGAGCCCGGCCCGGACGGCAGGCTGATCTCGCATCTGCGCAGCGACGACGGCCGCCGGCAGCACTTCGTCGCCGACTTCATCATCGACTGCACCGGCCTGCAGGCCGACATCACCGAACACCGGGTGATCGACGACCTGCTCCGGCACACCGGCGCGGGCCGCAACCCCGTCGGCAGGCTCGACGTCGAACGGCACTTCGAGGTCAAGGGCACGGCCAGCGGTGACGGCGCGCTCTACGCCTCCGGCACCGCGGCGCTCGGCGGCTACTTCCCCGGCGTCGACACCTTCCTCGGCCTGCAGATCGCCGCCCAGGAGATCGCCGACGACCTCGCCCGGCGGAGGTTCGTCCGGAAGATGGGGCCGATCAGGTCCACGGCACAGTGGCTCAGGTGGGCCCGGAACAAGGCGGTCTGACCCATGGTCCCCACACTTTTCGGCCGGATCCAGACCCGGATCTTCCTGCTCGCCACGGTCGGCGTCGTCCTCACCGCGCTGATCACCCCGATCCTGCCGGGCCGACCCGCCTACTCGACCACCTTCGTCGTGCTCGCCGCCGTCGCGGTCCTCGGCATCGGCTGGGAACTCCTCTACCACTTCCTGATGCAGTTCCGGTGGGAGAAGGACTGGCCGTCGCTGTTCGGCCTGCTCACCCTGGTCCCAGAGGGGCTGCTCCTGTACGGGCTGCTCCGGCTCGAACTCCTCCCCGGCGTCAACGGCGTCGTCCCCGCGAGTACGTTCTGGATCGACTTCACCGTCCTGTGGGTCATCGTGTGGCTGGTGGCCAACGGCCCGATGCGGGTGCCCTTCGTCCGCTGGCGGTTCCGAGGAGGCAGGCTCGCATGACCGCACCCGTCGTTCGACCGATGCGCGGTGACGGCATCGTGGCCTGCCAGGGCGGGCTGATGCTCGTCGTGGACGGCGCCGACTCCGACGCCGGAAAGCTGCTGGCCGTCCTGGCCGAGGTCGCCGCTGCCGGGGGCAACGGTCGCGACCTCGCCCACCGGGTCGCCCAGATCCTGGCCGGCCGCGTCTCCCGGCAGCACGCCTGCGCGGTGGCCGGCCGGGCCGAGGGCGGCGTCGCGGTGCTGGTGAGCGGGGCCGCGTCGGCCTCGGTAACCGGGCCTGGCGGCGAGGTCAGGCTGGACGGGCTCGACGCGCTCACCTGGACCGACCGGCTGATCGGCGGGCAGGTCGACCAGCTCGAGCTGCGGCTGCCGCAGGCCGGCCCGGCCGACCCCCGGTGGCGGCTGGACTCCGGTGTCGTTCCCGGCGGCGGGCTGCGGTGCCGGTGGCCGGCCACGCCCAGGCTTCGCCTGGTGCCGCCGGCGGTGCCAGCCGCGCAGCACGACGTCGAGGGGCCGACCGCCCGCGGCCAGCAGCCGGCCGTCGCCGTTGTGACCGTCGCCGAGAACGTCCGGCAGCAGCCGTTCGAGTCGGTGCTGCTGATCCCGTCCGGAGAGCCGGTCGCCGCGCCCGGCCCCGCCCAGCCCGAACCGAACTCCCGGCCGCTGGTGTGGGGTGCGGACTGCAAGAACGGGCACTTCAATGACCCGCGCGCCCAGTACTGCGGGGTCTGCGGCATCGGCATGGTGCAGCTGAGCCTGGTCCCCCGGCAGTCGCACCGGCCACCGCTGGGGCTGCTGCTGCTCGACGACGGCATGACGCTCAGGCTCGACACCGACTACGTGATCGGGCGCAGCCCGGAGCCGGCCCCCGAGGTCCTCGCGGGCACCGCCCGGCCGGTCCGGCTGACCGACAGCGACGGTTCGGTGTCCCGGCGGCATGTGCGGATCAGCCTCGACCAGTGGGACGTGCGGTTGACCGACTTGGGGTCGGTCAACGGCACCTTCATCGAGGAGCCCGAGACCCCGATGCGCCCGCTGCACCGCGGCGAGACCGTGACGATGCGACCCGGAACAAAGATCCAGGTGGGCACGGAACGCACCTTCCGCTACGAGTCCCACCGGAAGTGCTGATGCTGAGAGTCGACCTGCTCCTGCTCGACCTCGTGATCGTGCTGGCCCTGGCCAGGCTGCTCGGGATGGGGGCCAAGCTGATCGGCCAGCCCCCCGTCATCGGGGAGATCCTGGCCGGGATCATGCTGGGCCCCTCGCTGTTCGGCCACCTGTTCGCCGGGGACCTGTTCCCCCCGGACCTGATCGGGCCGCTCAAGGCCCTCGCCGACGTGGGCCTGGTCCTGTTCATGTTCGTTGTCGGCCTCGAACTCGACGCGCGGCTGGTCCGCGGCAAGGGCAGGGTCGCCGCCGGGGTTTCGCTCGGCTCGACGCTGCTGCCGTTCGGCCTGGGCGCGGTCCTGGCCCTGTTCCTGCTCGACGACCACGCGACTCCCGGCAGGGAACTGGCATTCGTGCTGTTCCTCGGCGCGGCCATGTCGGCGACCGCGTTCCCGGTGCTGGCCCGGATCCTCACCGACCGGAACATGCAGCGCACCCAGTTGGGCGGGCTGGCCCTGGCCTGCGCGGCCGTCATCGACGTGCTCGCCTGGACCGCCCTGGCCGTGGTCGTGGCGATCGCGGGTTCGGGCGAGGGCCAATGGCATATCGCCTTCGCCGTCCCGTTCGCGGTGGCGATGCTGGCCGGGGTCCGGCCGTTGCTCAGACGGCTCGTCCCCTCGTTCGAGAAGTCGGGGCGGCTCACCCCGAACCTCCTCGCGTTCGTGCTGATCGGCCTGTTCGCGTCCGCCTGGGCGACCGAGTGGATGAACGTCCACTTCATCTTCGGCGCGTTCCTTTTCGGGGTGGTCATGCCGCGTGACGAGCGGCTGTGCCACGAGATCCTCGGCCGGCTCGAACAGCTGGCCGTGCTCCTGCTGCTGCCGATGTTCTTCGTCGTCGCCGGTCTCGGCGTCGACCTGACGAAGCTCCAGGCCGGCAGCCTCGGGACCCTCGCCGCGATCCTGGTCGTCGCGATCGTCGGCAAGCTCGCCGGGGCCTATGCCTCGGCCCGGCTGCTGGGCGTCACCCACCAACAGAGCGCCGGCCTCGCCGCGCTGATCAACACCCGGGGCCTGACCGAGATCGTCATCCTGACCGTGGGCCTGCACAAGGGCGTGCTCGACACCGAGCTCTACTCTCTGATGGTCGTCATGGCCCTGGTCACCACCGCGATGACCGGTCCGCTGCTCAACCGGGTCTATCCGGCCCGGCAGGTCGAGCAGGACCTGGCCGATCTCGAGAAGTTCCAGCTCGGCCGGCACACCGTGCACCGGATCGTCGTCGTCGTCACCGATCCGGCCACCGGCCGGGACCTCGCGGCTCGGGGCGCGGCCCTGGCCGCCGGGCACGACACGGCCGAGGTGGTGCTGGCGCATCTGCGGCCCTACCCGGACGAGCGGCTGGAGGTCGGCCTCGGCCTGTCCTCGGAGCTCGCCGACATGGCCACGACCCTGGGGGAGCTGGAGGCCCTCGCCGCCCAGGTCAGGACGCCCGGCCTGCCCGTACAGGTGATCAGCAGGTTCAGCGCCGACGTTCCCGGCGAACTGCCCGCCTTCGTGGCTGCGGCCGACCCCGACGAGGTCGTCACGGCCGTGGAGCTCCCCGTACAGCTTGAGTCCTAGGAGATCGCTATGCAGGGCATCGCCGACTATGAGTTCATCAGATCGCTCGGCCAGGGCAACCACGGGGAGTTCCATCTCGCCAGGCGGCCGGCCCGGCTGCCGGTCGACGTCGAGTTCGTGGCCGTCAAGGTCGTGGGCGGCACCGGACAGGACGCGTTCCGCCGGGCCACCCGGGAGCTCAAGGCGTTCGCGGTGGTCCGGTCGCCCCATCTGGTGACCCTGTACGACGCGGGCCAGCAGGGCGGGATCTTCTACTATTCGATGGAGTTCCTGCCCGCCGGGTCGCTGGCCGAGCCCGCCGCCCCGCTCGACCGGCGGGTGAAGCTGCGGGCGGTGTCCTGCGCGGCGCTGGCCGCACAGGCGCTGCACGACGCCGGGATTGTGCACCGCGACGTCAAACCGGGCAACGTGCTGATCTCCGACAAGGGCGCGAAGCTGTCGGACCTGGGACTGTCCCAGGTGCTGACTCCTGGCGTCCAGGTCACCGGGATGGGTCGGGTCAGCTCGGTCGAGTTCACCGACCCGGGGCTGCTGCGCGGCGAGGAACCCTCCTCCGCGACCGATGTCTGGTCGCTCGGCGCGACCCTGCACTGGGCGCTGACCGGCCAAGGTTTGTACGGCGAACTGCCGACCGACGACCCGCTGCTGACCCTGCGGACGGTGCTGAGCGCCGTCCCGGTGATCAGCGACGCTCTCGATCCGCGGTCGGCCGATCTGATCCGGTCCTGCCTGCAGGCTCCCGGCACGCGGCCGACCGCCCGGGAGCTCGCCGGGAGCCTGCCCGTCTTACATGATCATTAGGTGGGGGCTTCTACACTGGCGCGGACAAGTCACCCCTATCTCTGGAGTCTCTTCCATGTTCCGCACCCGTGTCATCGTTCCTGTTCTGGCCCTCGCCCTGGCTGCCGCCTGCGGCGGCGAGGCCGAGGAGGCACCGAGTGCGGCATCCTCTGCGTCAGTCTCGTCCTCCGCTTCCACTTCCGCCCCGCCGTCCGCGACCCCCGCCTCGGACGCCGTGGAGATCAAGGTCACGGTCACCGGTGGCAAGGTGGCCCCCCGCCCGTCGATCCACAAGGTCAGGAAGGGCCAGACCGTGCGGATCACGGTGACCAGCGACAAGGCCGACCAGCTCCACGTGCACGGCTATGACAAGGAGAAGGAGCTGCCTGCGGGCGCGACCGCGACGGTCGAGTTCAAGGCCGACCAGACCGGTCGGTTCGAGGTCGAGACGCACGAGCAGGGCCTGCAGCTCTTCCAGCTCGAAGTCTCCTGATGGGGGTGCTCGCCCACGGGATCGGCGGCCGCCAGGACCTGCCGATCTCGCTGTCCTTCCTGCTCGCCGGGGCGGCGCTCGCGGTCCTGGTGTCCTTCGCGGTCCTCGGCCTGACCTGGCAGTCCTCCCGCTTCCGGGGCGACCGAGGCCGCCCGGTCCCGCAGCTCCTGCAGACCCTCGCCGACCACCCGGTGACCCGGGGCATCCTGCGTGCCGTCGGCCTGCTGGCCACCCTGCTCACCCTGTACGTGGCCGCCGCCGGTCCGCTCGGAGCCGCCAACCCGGCCCCTTGGACGATCTTCATCGTGTTCTGGGTCGGCCTGGTGGCCGCGTCGCTGCTGCTCGGCCCGGTCTGGAAGCTGCTCAACCCGCTGCGGACCCTCCACCAGGGCATCGCGCTGCTGTCCGGCGGCAAACCGCTCGCGGTGCTGCCCGCCCGGGTCGGTTACTGGCCCGCCGCAGTCGGCCTGTTCGCGTTCACCTGGCTGGAACTGGTCGCCCCCGAGCGCACCACCGGCACAGTCATGATCCTCTGGTTCGCGTCCTACTCCGCCGTGATGATCATCGCCTCCACCGTCTTCGGCGCGGCCTGGTTCGACAAGGGGGACGCCTTCGAGGCCTACTCCGCCCTGATCGGCCGGATGGCCCCGCTGGGCCGCCGCGACGGCCGCCTCGTCCTGCGCAATCCCTTCGACGGCCTGGCCGGCCTGCCTGCTGCTCCCGGCCTGGTCGCGATGGTCTCGGTCATGCTGGGCTCCACCGCCTACGACGGCTTCTCACGGTCCCCCTGGTGGGTCGACAAGCTCCAGTCCGGGCCGCTGCCGATGACCCTGACCGGCTCCCTGGGCCTGCTCGCCCTGGTCCTGCTGGTGGCGCTGACCTACTGGGCGACCACCCGCAACGTCGGGCCCACCGCCCTGGCCCACTCGCTCATCCCCATCGCGGTCGGCTACCTGGTCGCGCACTACTTCTCCCTGCTGGTCTTCGGCAGCCAGCAGGCGGTGATCCTCTGGTCGGACCCGCTGGGCGACGGCTCCGACCTCCTGGGGACCCGCACCCTCACCGTCAACTACTCGATGCTCAGCGCCACGACCCTGGCCGTGATCCGGGCCGGCGCGGTGGTCGTCGGCCATGTCATGGGTGTGTTCGCGGCCCATGACCGGGCCGTGGACCTCCTCCCCCGGCGCCGGGCCCTGACCGGCCAGCTCCCCCTGCTGCTGCTGATGGTCTTCTATACGGTCGGCGGCCTGCTGCTGATGTTCGCCGCCTGACTCCGGTCAGCTGTCGAAGCCCAGGCCCAGCCGGTCGAGGGTGCGAAGCCAGAGGTTGCGTCTGCCGTCGTGGGCGTCGGCGCGGGCGATGGACCAGCGGGTCAGCTGGATCACCGCGTAGCGGAGCGGCTCGGGCGGGAAGGGCACGGGCTTGCTGCGGACCATCTTGAGCCGGAGCCGTTCGGTCTGTTCGCCGGGCCTGAGGCCGATGCCGAGGTGGTCGAGCATGACGTCGGCGCCGAACCGGGTCGCGCCGACACCCAGGCCGGTGTAGCCGACGGCGTAGGCGAGCCTGCCCTTGTGGCCGGTGCCGAAGAAGGCGCAGAAGCGGCTGCAGGTGTCGATCACACCGCCCCAGGTGTGGGTGAAGCGGACCCCGGCGAGCTGCGGGAACGTCTCAAAGAAATGCCCGGCGAGCAGGGCGTAGGTCTCGGGGCGGCGTTCGAGTTCGGTGCGCATGCCGTTGTTGTAGTGGTAGATCGCGTCGTAGCCGCCCCACAGGATGCGGTTGTCAGCGGTCAGCCGGTAGTAGTGGAACTGGTTGGCGCTGTCGCCGATGCCCTGCCGGTCGGACCAGCCGATGGAGGCCAGCTGGTCGGCCGAGAGCGGCTCGGTCATCAGAACGTAGTCGTACACCGGGATCAGGTAGTGCTTGAGCCGCTTGAGCAGCGGCGGGAACACCCCGGTGCCCAGGGCGACCTTCGCGGCCCGGATCTGACCGTAGGGCGTCCTCAGGACCAGGTGAGCTCCCTGGTCGGTGGTGGCCAGGACGGGCGTCCGCTCATAGATCCGTACGCCCAGGGATCTGCAGGCCGCCCGCAGGCCCCAGGCGAGCTTGGCGGGGTGGACCATGGCCGCGCCTTCGCGGTCCCACAGGCCGCCCAGGTAGGTGGGGGAAGCGACCGACTCCCGGACCTGCTCGGCGGAGAGGAAGACCAGCTCGTGGCCGAGAGCGGCAGCTGCGGCGGCCTCCTCGCGCAGGCCCTCGAGCTGCCATTCGGTGACGGCGACGTTCATCTCGCCGGTCAGCTCGAAGTCACAGTCGATGCCGTACCTGGCGACCGTCGCGGCGATGCCGGCGAGGTTCTCGCGGCCCATCCGCTCGAGCACCTCGATCTCGCCGGGCCAGCGGTCCAGGCCGTTGCCGAGGCCGTGGGTGAGCGAGGCGGCGCAGAACCCGCCGTTGCGGCCCGAAGCCGCGCCGCCGATCCGGTCGGCCTCGACCAGGACCACGTCGAGGGCGGGATCGCGTTCCTTGGCCATCAGGGCGGCCCACAGCCCGGTGTAGCCGCCGCCGATCACCGCCAGGTCGCAGGTGGTGTCCTCCACCAGCGACGGGTAGGGCTCCGGCCGGGCCGGGTCCTGCAACCAGAACGATGTCGGCTCGGCTTCCGCGAGAGCCTTCAGCGCGTTCACAATGCTCCTCCTGTGCCCCCTGGGCCCCGGCCGGGTGATCCCGGCCGGGACTGGGGTCACGTTTCAGGTTGTGCGGCGGCGTGCGACGACCACGTTGGTCACCGCGATGAGTACGCCGACCGCGAAGATCAACGTGCCCATCACGTTGACCTGTGGCGGTGTGCCCGTCCGGGTGGAGCCGTAGATCCACAACGGGAAGGTCAGGGTCGAGCCGCTGGTGAAGTTGGTGATGACGAAGTCGTCCACCGACAGCACGAACGCCAGCAGCGCGCCCGCCAGCACACCCGGCATGATCATCGGAAGGGTGACCAGCCGGAAGCGGGTGAAGGCGCTCGCGCCGAGGTCCTGGGCGGCCTCCTCGACGGAGGGGTCGAGGCCGACGACGCGGGCGCGGACCGTCACGGTGACGAAGGCGATCGAGAACATCACGTGCGCGATGACGACGGTCCAGTAGCCGCGCGGCGCGCCGAGCGAGACGAACATCGACAGCAGGGCCGCGCCCATGACGATCTCGGGGCTGGAAATCGCCGCGAACAGGACCAGGTTGGTCACGCCCTTGCCGCGGAACCGGAACCGGCCGAGGGCCAGGCCGGCGAACGTGCCGAGGATCGTGGTGATGACCGTGCTCAGCGCGGCGATGGTGAGGGAGTTGGTCAGCGCCGTGGTGAGGTCCGGCTTGTCGAACAGGTGCCGGTACCAGTGCAGGGTGAAGCCCTCCCACTGGAAGTTCTGCTTCGAGGTGGTGTCGTTGAAGCCGAAGAGGATCATGACGCCGATCGGGAGGATCAGCCAGGCGATCAGAATGAGGGTGTAGAGGTGCAGTCCCCTGCCCCGGAAGAGTCCAGATTTCATCGGCCCGCCGCCTCCAGAACGTCCTCGGTGCCCAGCGCACGCGCGTAGATGAAGATGCCGATCAGCAGGATGCCCATCAGGCCGAACGAAAGCGCCGAGGCCACCGCGTACGAGCTGTTCTCGAAGTACTCGATCCGGATGATGTGGCCGATCATCGTGTTCTCCGGCCCGCCCAGCACCTCGGAGTTGACGTAGTCGGAGGACACCGGCACGAACGTCATGATCACGCCGGCGAACACGCCGGGCAGCGACAGCGGGAAGATCACCTTGAGGAACGAGGAGGTCCGCGAGGCGTACAGGTCGTAGGACGCCTCGATGACCCTGAAGTCGATCTTCTCCAGTGCCACGTAGATCGGCAGGACCATGAACGGCAGGAAGTTGTAGGTCAGCCCCGAGATCACCGCGAACGCGCTGTCCAGGACCCGGAAGTCCTGCGGCAGCAGGTGCCAGTCCTTGAGCGGCCCCAGGATCGGGCCGTTGTCGGTGAGCACCAGCTTCCACGACACCGTGCGGAGGATGAACGACACGAAGAACGGCAGGAGCAGCATGAACAGGTAGGTCGACTTGTGCCGGCCCGCCTTGAACGCGATCCAGTAGGCCGCCGGATAGGCCAGCACGATGCAGGCCACCGTGGCGATCAGCCCGTACCAGAGCGACCGTAGGAACTTGTCGCCGTACTGGGAGAACCCGTCGCTGTAGTTGGCCCAGTGGAAGGTCTGCTTGAAACCGTCGATCAGGTTGCCGGTCATCAGCGAGATCGAGAACATGAAGACCAGCGGGACGACAAAGAAGATCGCCAGCCAGAGGCCGGCCGGAAGCAGCAGGAAGTACGGTGCGAGGCGTTTTCTCATCACGACCCCTGCGGAATCGGCTGGAAGGTCTTCTGGAACACGGTCTCCTCCGCCTGGGTGAGGCTCCGGTAGTTGCGCAGCTTCGCCAGGTCTGCGGCGGTCGGGAAGACCAACGGGCTGTCGGCGACGTTCTGGAGCTCCTCCTTCTCCTCGCCGGTGGCCTTCGCTGCGTCCGCCAGGATGATCTCCTTCGCACCCGGCACCGGGGTCACGTAGTTGATGTACTCGGTGAGCGGCGCGTTGTTGACCGGGTCGTACAGCCAGTCCATCAGCTTGAGCGCGTCGACCGGGTTCGAGGCGGTGCTGGGCAGGCACATGTTGTCGGTCCAGATCGTGCCGCCCTCGACCGGCACCACGAACTTCACATCCGGGTTGGGGATCGAGAAGACGTCGCCCGACCAGGCCTGCGTGAGGTACACGTCGCCCTTGGCGATGGCGTCGACGTAGTTCTGGTCGTAGTACTTGCGCACCAGCGGGCGCTGCTCGCGCAGCTTGTCCGCGGCCCGCTTCCAGTCCTCGGGAGTCGACTTCTCCGGATCCACGCCGATCGCGAACAGCCCGAAGTTGGCCAGCTCCTGGGTGTCGGCCATCATACCGATCTTGCCGGAGTACCTGGGGTCCCAGAGGGACTTCAGGCTGGTGATCGGCTCCTTGACGAACTTGGTGTTGACCGCGATGCCGGTCACGCCCGACTCGTAGGGGATCGTGAAGGCGTTGCCCGGGTCGTAGGAGGGGTTCTGGAAGTTCTTGCCGGCGTACTTCTCGAAGTTCGGCAGCTGCTTGTGGTCGAGGGGAGCCAGATAGCCCAGCTCGATCATCTTGGTCAGCTGGATCCCGTTGGTGACGACCATCAGGTCGAAGCCGATCGACTGCTTGGCCGCGAGCGGGGCCTGGACCTTGCCGAACCAGTCACCCGCCTCCTGGATGGCCTCCTTGTAGCTGACCCTGATGCCGGTCTGCTTCTCGAACTGCTTGATCGTGAAATGGTCGTCCTGCATGTAGCCGGGCCAGTTGGCCCAGCTCAGCGAACCGTTCTGGACCCTGTCCTTCCAGTACGCGTCGATCGCCGCCTGGGTGACCCTGCCCCGGCCGCCCTGCCCGGGGATCGAGCACGCGCCGGTGGCGAGCAGGCCGGCCGCGCCGAGCAGCCGCAGGAAGTCGCGCCGGGGAGTGCCCCGGAAGGGGGCGGTCATGCCACGCCGATGGCGTAGGAGTGGCGCGGCTCCCACGACAGCCAGACCTCGTCGCCCCGGCCGGCCAGGTCGTCGGGGTTGTTGGCGTTCTGCACGAACACCACGACCTCGTCGCCGGTCGCGGTCGTCACGTTGTAGTTGGTCGAGGTGCCCAGATAGACGATCTCGTTGACGGTGCCGCGCACCGCGCTGCAGCCGCCGTTGGCCGGGGCCCGGCCCAGCTCGATCTTCTCGGGGCGGATGGTCAGCTCGACGGTCTGCCCGGCGGCGAAGGACAGGTCCCGGACCGGCACGAGGATCTTGCCGTCCGGGCCGTAGGACAGGGTCGCGACGCCGGAGTCCACCGAGGCGACCTCGCCGGCCATCAGGTTGGAGGTGCCGATGAAACCCGCCACGAACTTGGAGGCCGGGGCCTCATAGATCTCCCGGGGCGTGCCGAGCTGCTCGATTCCGCCCTCGTTCATCACCGCGATCCGGTCCGACATGGTCAGGGCCTCACCCTGGTCGTGCGTCACGTACACGAACGTGATGCCGACCTCGCGCTGCACCCGCTTGAGCTCGACCTGCATGGCCTGGCGCAGCTTCAGGTCGAGCGCGCCGAGCGGCTCGTCGAGCAGCAGCGCGCGCGGCTTGTTGACCAAAGCGCGGGCCAGGGCCACCCGCTGCTGCTGGCCGCCGGACAACTCGCGCGGCCTGCGCTTCTCCCGGCCGGTCAGACCCACGATCTCGAGCATGTCGCCGACCCGCTGCTGGATCTCGGGCTTGGGCGTCCCCCGGCGCTTCAAACCGAACGCGACGTTCTCGAAGACGCTCATGTGCGGGAACAGGGCGTAGGACTGGAACACCATGTTGACGTCCCGCTTGTTGGCAGGGACGCCCAGGACGCTCTTGCCGTACAGCAGGACGTCGCCACGCGACGGTTCCTCGAACCCTGCGACCATGCGCATGGTCGTCGTCTTGCCACAGCCGGACGGGCCGAGCAGCGAGAAGAACTCGCCCTCGCCGATCGTCAGGTCGATGCCTTTGACGGCCTGGACGATCTCGCCGTTCGCCGTGAATTCCTTCACCACGCCCGAGAGCTCGATGGCACTGGGGGAATCGGTCATTACCACGGGTCCTTCTGGGGTTGCGCGGAACCCCGCCGGCACGGGGGCCGGAGGGGATTGATCTTCTACGTCAGGCGCCGATGTAGTGCATGACGTGCTTGATCCGGGTGTAGTCCTCGAACCCGTACATCGACAGGTCCTTGCCGTACCCCGAATGCTTGAAGCCCCCGTGCGGCATCTCGGACACGAACGGGATGTGGGTGTTGATCCACACCGCGCCGAAGTCCAGGCGCTTGCTCATCCGCATCGCCGTGCCGTGGTCCTTGGTCCAGACGCTCGCCGACAGCCCGAACTTCACGTCGTTGGCCCAGCGCAGGGCCTGGTCCTCGTCGCTGAAGGACTGCACCGTGATGACCGGGCCGAAGATCTCGTCCTGGATGTGCTCGTCGTCCTGGCGCAGACCGCTGATCACGGTCGGCTCGAAGAAGAAGCCCCGGTCGCCGATCCGGTGGCCGCCCGCGACGACCTCGGCGTGCGCCGGGGTCCGGTCGAGGAAGCCCTGGACGTGACCAAGCTGGTTGACGTTGTTGACCGGACCGAAGTAGACGTCCTCGTCGTCGGGCATGCCGACCTTGGTGTTGCGGGCGGCCTCGGCGAGCGCCGCGGTGAAGTCGGCCGCGATCCGCTCGTGCACCAGCACCCGGGTCGCGGCGGTGCAGTCCTGGCCGGCGTTGAAGAAGCCCGCCCCGGCGATGCCCTCGGCCGCGCTCGCGATGTCGGCGTCGTCGAAGACCACGACGGGGGCCTTGCCGCCCAGCTCCAGGTGGACCCGCTTGAGGTCGCGGGCGGCGCTGGCGGCCACTTCGCGGCCGGCCCGGGTGGAGCCGGTGATCGACACCATCTGCGGGACCGGGTGGGTGGTCAGCTCGCGTCCGGTGTCCCGGTCGCCGCAGAGCACGTTGAAGACGCCCGGCGGCAGGAACTCCGCGGCGATCTCGGCGAGCAGCAGGGAGGTCACCGGGGTGGTGTCGGACGGTTTGAGCACGACGGCGTTACCCGCGGCCAGGGCCGGCGCGAACTTCCACACGGCCATCATCATCGGGTAGTTCCAGGGGGCGACCTGCGCGCAGACCCCGATCGGCTCGCGCCGGATCGAGGAGGTGTGGTCGGCCATGTACTCGCCGGTCGACTTGCCTTCGAGGATCCGGGCAGCGCCCGCGAAGAAGCGGATGTTGTCGACCATGGGCGGAATCTCTTCCTCCATGGTCAGCCCGAGCGGC
>JBDSTJ010000475.1:0-2941 GCA_039928335.1 Streptosporangiaceae bacterium
TGCCCTCCGGCGTGCGGCTCGGGCCCGCCTGGGCGCTGCAGGTCCCCCAGGACTGGCGCGAGGTCCTGCGGTCCACGATCCCCCGGGCCCTGGCGGCAGCCGGCGTCCGGGCCGACCAGGTGATCGGGATCGGCACGGACTTCACCGCGTGCACGGTGCTGCCCGCCACCTTCGGCGGTGTCCCACTCTGCGAGCTCGAGGACCTGGTGGACCGGCCGCACGCCTACCCGAAACTGTGGCGGCACCACGCGGCGCAGGACCAGGCCGACCGGATCAACGCCCTCGCCGCGGCGCGCGGTGAGACCTGGCTGCCCCGGTACGGCGGGAAGATCTCCAGCGAATGGCAGTTCGCCAAGGCCCTCCAGGTCCTGGAGGAGGATCCCGAGGTCTTCGACCGGGCCGACAAGTGGATCGAGGCGGCGGACTGGATCATCTGGCAGCTGACTGGAACCGAGTCGCGCAACCTGTGCACCGCCGGGTACAAGGGCGTCTACCAGGACGGATACCCCTCCGAGGAGTTCCTGGCCGCCCTGCATCCCGGCTTTCCCGCGCTGCTGCCCAAACTCGCCGGTGATCTCCGGCCGATGGGCGAGCGGGCAGGCGGCCTCTCCGCCGCCGGGGCCGCCCTGACCGGGCTGCCCGAGGGGATCGCGGTGGCCGTCGGGAACGTCGACGCGCACGTCACCTCGGTCGCCGCCCGCGCGATCGAACCGGGGCAGATGCTCGCGGTCATGGGCACCAGCACCTGCCACATCATGAACTCCGCGTCGCTCGGCGAGGTCCCCGGCATGTGCGGGGTCGTCCGCGACGGCGTGGTCCCCGGGCTCTGGGGCTACGAGGCCGGGCAGTCGGGAGTCGGTGACATCTTCGCCTGGTTCCTGCGCTGCGGACTGCCGGCCGGGTACCTGGCCGAGGCGGCCGAGTGCGGGATCAGCGGGCACGAGTTGCTGACCGAGAAGGCAGCCCGCCAGCGGGTGGGCGAGCACGGCCTGGTCGCCCTGGACTGGCACAGCGGCAACCGGTCCGTCCTGGTCGACCACGACCTGTCGGGCGTTGTGGTCGGCTGCACCCTGGCCACCACCCCCGAGGACATCTACCGCGCCCTGCTCGAGGCGACCGCGTTCGGCACCCGTACGATCATCGACGCGTTCGAGAAGGCCGGCGTCCCGGTCGGTGAGCTGGTCGTCGCAGGCGGGCTGCTGCGCAGCCCGTTCCTCATGCAGGTCTACACCGACGTCATCCGCCGCCCGCTCAGCACCATCGACTCCGCGCAGGGACCGGCCCTCGGCTCGGCCATCCACGCCGCGGTCGCCGCGGGCGCCCACGCCGACGTCGCCGCCGCCTCCACCGCCATGGGCAAGATCCGCAGGAACGTCTACACCCCCGACCCGCAACGGGCAGACGCCTACGACGCCCTGTACGCCGTCTACACCGAACTCCACGACTACCTCGGCCGCCAGAGCCAGGCCCTGCACACCCTCCGCAAGATCCGCGACAACGCGCCCTGACCGGTTCGGGTGTCAGGTGCTGCCGGGGACCTGGCGGAAGTCGATATCGAGGAGGTGGGCCAGGGCCTTGAGCTCGTCGGCGCGGTGGCCGACGCCGAGGGCCCAGTGATGGGAGATGCCGGTGGCCGACCACTCGTCGGTCCACTCGCCGGGGTCGCGGCCGAAGTCGACGCGGGACGTGGTGTTGCCGATCCGCAGCAGCGGACCGTCGACGGTCTCGCCCTCGGAGGCGAGGAAGGCGAAGCTTCCGTCGCGGCGCTGGATGATGCCGAACACGGTCACCGGGCCGTGCCTGACATCGAACTCGACCGACACGCCCCAGCCGCGCTTGCCGTGGTAGACGCCCAGGCCGCGCAGAAGTGGCCGGCGCGCGCCGATGGCCAGGTGGGCGGGGCCGTCGTGGCCCATCTCCACGTGGCCGCGGCGGAAGTCCAGCGCCTGGAGCTCGGTGAACGAACCGCCGCCGCCGAGCCTGTCCATGACCAGCATGGCGAGGCTGGTGCGCAGTTCGTACTCGCCGGCCGAGGGGATGCCCCGGGCCGTCAGCAGGGACGCTCCGAGGATCATGCCAGCGCCGAGCCGTTCGTGGGTCTCGCCGTCCAGGCCCCGGTGGTAGTAGGCCAGGCTGTCGAGTTCGAAGTCGGCGGCGAGCCGGTCGAGCCCGACCGCGACCCGGACCGCCCAGTCCAGGTCCGCGTCCCTGACGGTGTCGGCAAACTCGAACGTGGCCTCCGCCTCGGCCCGTTTGGCCGCCGCCTGCCGGTCGGTGACCTTCTCCACCCGGACCCGCAGGTCGTCGAACTCGAGGACCTCGACGTGCGAGCCGAGCTGGGTGGAGATCAAGGTCATGTCGGTCGAGACGTCGAGCATCCCGGGGTAGAGGTGGCCCATCAGGCCATGGCGGCCGTGGCGCAATCGCCCGCGGACGCCCGCGGCGTGCACCCATCGGTCGATCCGGCGCCACGCGCTGTCCTGACGCAGGTGGCCTGAGACGGATCGGAACTCGATCCCGGCCCGGCGGAAGACGTTGCCCACCTCGGGCACGGGGCACTGGCCGCAGTAGGCCAGCCACTCGCCGGTGCCGAACTCCGCGTGGTCCATCTTCTCGCTCGGCTGAAGGTCGACGACGAGCACCGGGGCGTTGGCTCGCTGAGCGATCGGCAGCACCATCGAGGCCGTGAGGTAGGTGGTCAGGAAGATGACGATCAGGTCGCAGTCTGCCCGGCGCAGGCTCTCCGCTGCGGTGGCGGCCTCGGGTGGGTCGGAGATGAAGCCGACATCGATCACCTCGGCGTCCAGGCGCTGGAAGCGCTCGGTGACGAAGGCCGTGGACTCCTTGAGCAGCGGCAGCAGCTCCGGGAACTGGGGCCAGTACGCCGCCAGGCCACCAGCGACGAGACCGATCCGCGTCTGGCGCCGCTTGAAGGGGGTGA
>JBDSTJ010000476.1:0-4941 GCA_039928335.1 Streptosporangiaceae bacterium
GTACTGCTGGACGGTGGTGCCGTCGGCGGTCCCGGCCGCGGCGGCGTCCGCGCACCTGCCGCTGTTGACGTTGACGACGGTGGTCGGGCCGGTCGGGACCGCGGCCTGCGCCGCGGTCTCGGCCAACAGGACGGACAGGGGGGCCGCGAGCAGGAGTGCGGCCGCGAGATGCCTCATGAGAGCGTCCCTTTCTGGCGGGCGTCAGGTGATCGTCAGAAGCCGGCGGTGACGCGGGTGAAGTCCCAGTTGTTCTGGGCGATGCCGCTGCAGGTCTCCTGCACTCCGCCGCCGGGGCACGGGCGGTCCCGGTTGACCGACCAGAAGGCCAGGCGGGCCAGGCCCTTGGAGTTGGCCCAGTCCCGGATCTGGGTCCAGGTGCCGAGCGAGGTCACCTCCTGCTGGTCGGACAGGCCGTTCATGCCGGAGATACCCATGTGGGCGTAGGCCTGCGCGTCGGTCCAGCCCCAGGCGCTCTTGATCGCGTTCTTGAGGCCTTCGGAGGCGTTGACCGTGCTCTGGTACATGTTGGCGCCGCCGCCGAAGTCGAACGGCATGATCGTGTACGCGTCGATGTTGACGCCGAGGGCCTTGGACTGGTTGATCAGGCGGACGCCCCAGGAGTCCGGCCCGGAGGTGGTGGTGCCGAAGGTGACGGCGATCCTGGTGTTCGGGTTGTTCTGCTTGACGATCTTCAGTCCGCCGAGGATCCGGTCCTGGACGGTCGCGTTCTGGAACTCGTCGGAGTTCTCGATGTCGAAGTCCACGACCGCCGGGCCGACGGCGTTGATGACCTGCTGGACGGCGCCCGCGAAGGCGGCCGCCGAGGAGCAGTTCGGGCCGAGCTTGTTGCCCGACCAGCCGCCGAAGGACACCTGGACGCTGCCGCCCGCTCCCTTGATGGCGGAGATGGTCTGCGCGTCGACGCCGCCGGTCAGCGCACGGGATCCGTCCCACATCGGGTTGCAGCCGCCGCCGGAGAGCATGAACGCCATGGTGAAGGACTTGACCCCGGTCGCGCTCATGACCGAGGTCGCGCTGGGCGGGCTGCCCCAGCCCAGGTACAGGTACGGTGCTCCCGGCATTGTGCCCGGGGTCGGCGGCTGGGTGGTGCCGCCGGGCAGGGTCCAGCGCTGGTTGGCGCCGGCGAAGCAGTCCCAGATCTGGAGCGGGGTGCTGTCGGCGGCGCTGTTGCCGGTGACGTCCAGGCACTTGCCGAGTGCGCGCAGGGTGCCGTCGCCGTGGGCCGTCCAGTTCTGGGCGGCGCTGCCGTTGCAGTCCCAGATCTGCACCTTGGTGCCGTTGGCGCTGCCGGCGGCGGCGACGTCGAGGCATTTGCCGAGGACGCGGATGGTGCCGTCGGTGCCGACGGCCCACTGCTGGGCGTTCGTGCCGTTGCAGGAGTAAAGCTGGACCTGCGTGCCGTTGGCGCTGTTGGCGGCGGCGACATCGACGCACTTGCCGCCGAGGCCGGTGATCTGGCCGGTCGCGGCCGAGGCGGGGGACAGGCCGGTCATGAGGACGAGCGGAGCCGCGAGCAGGACGCTCGAGAGCAGCCGGAGGCGGTGCCGGGACAGGTGTTCAGGGATCACGGGGGGTCCTCTCCTGAGGGTCGGTTCTTTAACTAAGTACTGAAATAAGTGGGGTGCGGGCCTCCCTCGGCGCGTGTTCCCGACCGCCTGATCCAATGACAGGAAAGTTTCCTGTTTATTTTTGGCTTGATTTAACGCCTGAAGCAGGGCTCGGTCAAGACATCCGCGGAGTCGTTCACGGCGATCAATCACGGGGTTGGGTGAAGTGTGATCCGGAAAGACCCCTGCGGGGCGATTCGGGATGGTTTCCTAAGAGTGGCTGATCGAGGAGTGTGGATGGACGGGCTGTGGGCGGACGATCCGGGGACCATGGGCGGCTACACGCTGCTGGGACGGCTCGGGGCCGGCGGCCAGGGCGTGGTGTACCTGGGCCGTAACGGGTCGGGGGAACGAGTCGCGGTCAAGGCGCTCAACCCCGATGCCGTCGCCGATCCGGAGGCGTTGCGCCGGTTCGCCGGCGAGGTCGATCTGGTCCGCCAGGTGTCGTCGTTCTGCGTGGCGGAGGTGCTCGCCGCCGACCTGACGGCGCACCGCCCCTACATCGTGAGCGAGTACGTGGAGGGCCGGTCGCTCCAGGACGCCGTGCAGGCGGAGGGGCCGCGGTCGCCGGGGCAGCTGACCCGCCTCGCGGTGGGGACGATGACGGCGCTCGCGGCGGTGCATGCCGCGGGGATCGTGCACCGGGACTTCAAGCCGCACAACGTCCTGCTGGGGCCGGACGGGCCGCGCGTCATCGACTTCGGAATCGCCCGGCTGCTGGACTCGCACGTGACGGCCACGGGGATGGTCATCGGCACGGTCGTGTACATGTCGCCCGAGCAGTTGGCCGGGAGTGACATCGGCCCGGCGGCGGACATGTTCGCCTGGGCGTCGACGATGGCCTTCGCGGCGAGCGGCCAGCCGCCCTTCGGCAACGGCGGGCTGCCCGAGGTGATGTACCGGATCATGAACGCCGACCCCACCCTGCCGCCGATGCCCGGTCAGCTGCACGCGGTGGTGACGTCGTGCCTGGCGAAGGACCCACGGGACCGGCCGACGGCGAAGGAGGTGCTGCTGCGGCTGATCGGGGACGCCGGAGCGACGGTGACCGATGCCAGGGCCGAGGCTCCGACCCGCACCCTGCACACCCCGGTGGCGGACGGGCCGCCGACGACGGTGGCGACGGTGGCGACGCGGCACCGGCTGCCGATCCCGGTTCTGGTGGGGTCCGCGCTGGCGCTGGGGATCGTGGTGGCGTCCGGTGCTCTGCTCCTGAACTCGAAAGAGGGGGATTCGTCGGCTCCGTCGGCCGCCGAGGTGAAAGGGACCTCGTTCTATGAGGAGCCGTTCACCGAGCAGGGGAGATGGGACGGATACCAGTTCAACCCGACCGGGACGGGCGCTGAACGCACCAACCACGGGTACGAGCCCGAACTGGGAGTCTTTACGATCCAGGCGAACCAGTCCGCTCCCGAGGGTCTGACGATGTCGCCGGTCCCGGCCAAGGAGGCGGCCACCCCGGAGCGGTCCCTGGTCTTCGGGGTGGTGGCCAAACCGCGGGAGCTGCGGGGCGAGGGTGAGTTCGGGCTGATGTGCCACTGGGACGAGGAGGTCGGCAGCGGCTACCTCTTCCTGTTGTCCAAGACCGGTGGGGTCCGGGCCGTCCGTCAGGTGACGGGCGCCCTCGCGCAGGTGGCCGCCGGGAAGGCCTCGGCTCCGTCGGAAGGCCGGGCGGTGCGGCTCCAGGCGGCCTGCCTGAAGGAGGCGACAGGGACCCACCTGACGTTCTGGGTCAACGGGAAGAAAGTGGTGGACGTCCTCGACGCCCCCGGCCTCCCCGACGCTCCCCGCAGCCAGCTGGGCCTGTACACGAAGGTTCCCAGAGCGGGTGACAACTCGGTCACCGTGTCCTTCGACGACTTCTCGGTGACCCGCCCCACGGGCTGATTGTCCCGGGCCCCAGAAGCCGGGGACCTGCCCCATGTGGACGAACACTCCGTCGTGGTGAGCGCGGCTCCGGACGAGGCGTGGAAGGCGACACTGCGCGGCATGGAGAAGACCTTCGCTCCGGGCCGGACCGGTCTGGTGGTCCGCGTCCTCGGCTGCCGCGACCTCAGTGCCCGCGGCCCCCGGCCGCTCGCGGTCGGTTCGGCCTTTCCGGGCTTCCACGTCGCCGTCGCGGACGCCCCGCACGAACTGCTGCTCGCCGGCCGCCACCGCTTCTCCGACGACGCGCTGATCCTCCGGCTCGACGAACTGCCGGCCGGAAAGGTCTGTCTGCGCGCCGAGTCCCGCGCCGCCTTTCCCGGCGCGCACGGCACGGCCTACCGCACCCTGGTGATCGGATCCCGCGGCCATGTCCTGGCCGTCAGGCGCCTCCTCGCCTCCGTCAGACGCCAGGCCGAACGCACCTGAGCCCCGCTTCTCCCGGTAGGGGGAGCCGGCACCCGGCATCAACTACGCTGCGGGGCGAGGCAGGGCGGCTCGAGGCGGAAGGTGGCGGTATGAGCGCAGAAGTCCTGGTGACCGGCGGGAGCGGGTTCGTGGCCAGCCACCTGGTGCGTGAGCTGCTGGTGCGCGGCTACCGGGTGCGCGCCACCGTCCGGAGCCTGGGCAACGAGGCCAAGGTCGGGCCGCTGCGGCGGCTGGAGGCGGAGCATCCGGGCAGGCTGACGCTGTTCGAGGCGGACCTGCTGGTGCCGGGTTCGTTCGACGCCGCCATGGACGGCTGCGAGGTCGTCTTCCACACGGCTTCGCCGTTCCTGATGCCCGAACGGATCCGGGATCCGCACCGGGACGTGTTCGAGCCCGCGCTGCAGGGGACCGCCAACGTCATCGAGAGCGTGAACCGGACCGGGTCGGTGCGGCGGCTGGTGTTCACCTCGACGGTCGGCGCGATCTTCGGGGACTACGTCGACGTGCGGGAGATGAGGGACCAGACGCTGCGCGAGGAGTACTTCAACACGACCAGCACGCTGGAGACCAACCCCTACCACTATGCCAAGACCATGGCCGAGCGAGCCGCCTGGGACGCCGTGGCCGCACAGGACCGCTGGTCGCTGGTCTGTGTCAACCCGGGCCTGGTGCTGGGCCCGTCCTTCACTCCCGCGTCGGACTCCGGCAGCCTGTTCCTGATCGACGAACTGCTGCGCGGCTACTTCTTCTACGGCGCCCCGAACTTCAGTTTCACCGTCGTGGATGTCCGGGATCTGGCGGTGGCGCACGTCAACGCGGCCGAACAGGACTCGGCTTCGGGCCGTTACATCCTGGCCCACCCGGCGATGGTCTCGTTCGCGGAGATCTCCAACACCATCCGGGACGCCTACCCCCGCCGCTACCGGCTGCCGCGCCGGTCCGTCCCGGACTGGGCCGT
>JBDSTJ010000477.1:0-2673 GCA_039928335.1 Streptosporangiaceae bacterium
GCGGCGCACGTCTGAATGAGGAAACGGTTCGGCGCTGATGGCCGCAGGAGGGCAGAACCGCACCCTGCGCGCTCGCCGAGCCTGCTCTCTCCCGGCTATCTGCCGCAGTTGCTGCCGATGATCGGAGAAAGGCGGAATAGCCTTATAGATAAGTAGCCATAACCAGGATGAAAAACCCGGAGGACTTCGATGTCGCCCACCGCCATTGTCGCCGCACCCAGGGCCTCCGCAGTTCTGGAAGGCGAACCGCCGCTGGGCCCCGTGGCCGCCGTTCTCGACCTGATCGCGGCCCGAACGGGTGAGACCCCCGGTCGCCCGGCACTCGTCGACGGCGAGGAGAGCCTCACCTACGCCGAGCTGGACGCGGCGGCCGAGGGGTTCGCGGCCGGGCTGCGCGGGGCGGGCGCGGGGCCCGGACACCTGGTCGCGATCCAGCGCCGCCGCGGCATCCCGGCGATCGTCGCGATCCTCGGCGCGCTGCGGACCGGGGCCGCCTACCTGCCGCTCGACCCGGACGCGCCCGAGGCACGGACCGCGGCCATCCTCACCGACGCCGGCGGCGCCAGCCTCGACCGGGACGGCATCGCGGTCCTGCCCCATGCCGAGGCCGTCGTCGGCGCCGCCTACGTCATCTACACCTCAGGTTCGACCGGGACGCCCAACGGAGTCATCGTCGGGCACGAGGCCCTGGCCTGCTTCACCGCCGGAGCGACCCGCCGCTACGGCATCACCCACGACGACCGGGTGCTGCAGTTCGCCCCGCTGCACTTCGACGCCAGCGTGGAAGAGGTCTTCCTGACGCTCTGCGCCGGCGGCACGCTGGTCCTGCGCGAGGACACCATGCTCGACGTGCCCGGCCTCGTCGCCGGCTGCGCTCGGCACGGCGTCACGGTCCTGGACCTCCCGACGGCCTACTGGCACGAACTGGCCTACGCCGTGGCCGCCGGGATCGTGGAACTCCCACCGCTGCTGCGGACCGTCGTCATCGGCGGCGAGGCCGCCCTGCCCGAGCGGGTGTCCCGCTGGCGTCAGAGCGTCGGCGGCAGGGTGCGCCTGCTCAACACCTACGGTCCCACCGAGGCCACGGTCGTGGCCACGGTCGCGGACCTGACGGACTTCGAGGGCGGCGAGGTCCCGATCGGTTCACCGCTGCCGGGGGTGCGGGCGGCCGTGGTCGACGGCGAACTCTGGCTGCTCGGCGGCGGCCTGGCCCGCGGCTATCTGGGCCGGGACGCCCTCACCAAGCGCCGGTTCACCCGGCTGGACGGCGTGCCCGCCTACCGCACCGGCGACCTGGTCCGGCTCCGCCCCGACGGGCAGCTCGGCTATCTCGGCCGGGTCGACGACGAGGTGAAGATCAGCGGTCATCGGATCGACCCGGGCTCCGTCGAGTCGCTGCTGCTCGGGCACCCGCGGGTCCGCGAGGCGGCGGTGGTCGTGCGGGTCCTGCCGGACGGCGGCAGGCAGCTCGCGGCGTTCGTCGTTCCGCTGGGCGGGACGGGCTCCGCCGAGCTGCGGGCCCACCTGGCCGCCCACCTCCCGCCGCCCGCGGTGCCGGCGGTGGTGAGCCCGATCGCCGCACTGCCGCGTACGAGCACTGGCAAGATCGACCGTTCGCTGCTGCGGGTGCTGAACCCGTCGGACGACTGGGAGGTCGGCGGCCCGCCCGAGGAGGGCCCTCCGGTGGAGGAGGAGCGGGTCCCGCTCTCTTTCGCCCAGCGCAGGCTGTGGTTCCTGAACCGGTTGGAAGGCGCGTCCTCGGTCTACAACGTGCCCTTGGTCCTGAGGTTCGACGGGGTCCTGGATGCTGCCGTTCTGGACGCCGCGCTGAATGATGTCGTCGACCGCCATGAAGTGCTCAGGACGGTCCTGCCGACAGCGGGTTCCGAGCCTTTCCAGAAAGTGCTCGACGACATTCCCGGAATCCTTTCGATTGTCGAATGCGGCGCAGATCTCCTGGCCGGGCAAGTCGCCGGATTCTGCGCCTCGGAATTCGATCTGATGACCGATGTTCCGGTCCGTGCCCGCCTGTTCGTGCCAGGTGACGGCACGTCCGTGCTCGTGGTCCTGCTGCACCACGTCGCGACGGACGGCTGGTCCCTCCTGCCGCTGCTGCGCGACCTCGCGGAGGCCTACGCCGCCCGCGCGGCGGGCCGCGCCCCCGACCGGGAACCGCTCCCGGTGCAGTACGCCGACTTCACCCTCTGGGAGCAGGAGACCCTCGGTTCGGCCGACGATCCGGCCAGCCGGTGCTCGCGGCTCACCGCGTTCTGGCGGTCCGCGCTGGCCGGCCTGCCCGCGGTGCTCGACCTGCCGGCCGACCGGCCCCGGCCGGAGGAGTCGTCGTATCGCGGTGAGACCCTCACCGCGCGGGTCTCTCCCGGCGTCCACCAGGCGCTTGGGCGTCTCGGCGAGGAGCACCGGGCGAGCATGTTCATGGTCGTCCAGGCTGCGCTCGCCGCCGCCCTGTCGGCAGTCGGCGCGGGTCCGGACATCCCGATCGGCACGCCGGTCGCCGGCCGGTCCGACGAGGCCCTGAACGACCTCGTCGGTTTCTTCGTGAACACCCTCGTGCTGCGGACCGACGTTTCGGGCTCTCCGACGTTCGCCGCTCTGGTCGGCCGCGTCCGGGACGCGGACCTGGACGCCTACGCCCACCAGGACCTGCCCTTC
>JBDSTJ010000478.1:0-10787 GCA_039928335.1 Streptosporangiaceae bacterium
AGGGACTGATAGCTCATGTCGATGCCGTTCTACGTGTCGCCCGAGCAGCAGATGAAGGACCGCGCCGATTTCGCGCGGAAGGGCATCTCGCGGGGTCGCAGTGTGGTGGTGCTGCAGTACGACGACGGGATCCTGTTCGTGGCGGACAACCCGTCGCGGGCCCTCCACAAGATCTCGGAGATCTATGACCGGATCGCTTTCGCGGCGGTCGGGAAGTACAACGAGTTCGAGAATCTGCGGCTGGCGGGCGTCAGGTACGCGGATGTGAACGGGTACATGTACGACCGTTCTGATGTGACCGCGCGGGGTTTGGCGAACGCCTACGCCCAGACACTGGGCACGATTTTCACGGAGCAGAACAAGCCGTACGAGGTGGAGCTGGTCGTCGCCGAGGTGGGCGATGACGCGGAGAGCGACCAGATCTACCGGTTGACCTTCGATGGGTCTGTCGCGGACGAGCATGGTTTCGTGGCGATGGGCGGCGCGGCGGAGGCGGTGGGGACGGCGCTGAAGGAGCGTTATGCCGACGGGGAGTCGTTGTCAGAGGCTTTGAAGGTCGCCATTCACGCTTTGCAGCAGCAGGACGCGGACAGGGTGCTGGAGCCGAAGTCGCTGGAGGTCGCGGTGTTGGACCGTAACCGGGCCCAGCGCTTGTTCCGGCGGTTGCCGGCGTCGCGGATCGACCAGTTGCTGGCCGAGTCCAATGGGGCGGTGGCGGCGCCGGAGGAGCCTGCGGCTGAGTAGGCCGTAGGCTCCTCGACAGGGTCACCCCGATCGCATCGGTAAACGCGGCGGGGGTGGCCCTGTTGTGCGTTGTGTGATGGGTTCTTTACGTCTTGTGAGAATGGTGGGGTCCAGGCACTCCCATACTGGCTTCGGTACGCATAGGGTCATGGTGTGGACAGGCGCATTTTTGGACTCGAGAACGAGTACGGGGTCACCTGCACCTTCCGTGGGCAGAGGCGACTGTCACCTGATGAGGTGGCGCGCTATCTGTTCCGTCGGGTGGTGTCGTGGGGCCGAAGCAGCAATGTCTTTCTGCGTAACGGGGCGCGGCTCTACCTCGATGTGGGGTCGCATCCGGAGTACGCGACGCCCGAGTGCGACAGCGTGGTCGATCTGGTCACGCACGACAAGGCGGGTGAGCGGATCCTCGAGGGCCTGCTCGTGGACGCGGAGCGGCGTCTGCGGGAGGAGGGCATCGCCGGGGACATTTATCTGTTCAAGAACAACACAGACTCGGCCGGCAACTCCTACGGCTGTCATGAGAACTATCTGGTGGGTCGGCACGGTGAGTTCGGCCGGCTCGCGGATGTGCTGATTCCCTATCTGGTGACCCGGCAGATCATCTGCGGGGCGGGCAAGGTGCTGCAGACGCCGAGGGGTGCGGTCTACTGCGTGTCGCAGCGGGCGGAGCACATCTGGGAGGGCGTGTCGAGCGCGACGACCAGGTCGCGGCCGATCATCAACACGCGGGATGAGCCGCATGCGGACGCGGAGCGGTTCCGTCGGCTGCATGTGATCGTTGGTGACTCGAACATGTCGGAGACGACGATGCTGCTGAAGGTCGGCGCGACCGATCTGGTGCTGCGGATGATCGAGGCCGGGGTGGTGATGCGGGATCTGACGTTGGAGAACCCCATCCGGGCGATCCGCGAGGTGTCGCATGACATGACGGGCCGCCGCAAGGTCCGGCTGGCCAACGGCCGTGAGGCCTCGTCGCTGGAGATTCAGCGGGAGTACTTCACCAAGGCCAAGGACTTCATGGATCGGCGTGGTGCCGATCCGGTGGTGCAGCGGGTGCTGGAGCTGTGGGAGCGGACCCTGTTGGCGGTGGAGACCGGCAATCTGGACACGGTGGCCCGGGAGATCGACTGGGTGGCCAAGTACCAGTTGATCGAGCGGTACCGCCGGAAGTACGATCTGCCGCTGTCGAGCCCGCGGGTGGCGCAGCTGGATCTGGCTTATCACGATGTGCATCGTCAGCGGGGGTTGTACTACCTGCTGGAGAACAAGGGCGCGATGGCCCGGGTGAGCCAGGATCTGGCGATCTTCGAGGCGAAGTCGGTGCCGCCGCAGACGACGCGGGCCCGGCTGCGTGGTGAGTTCATCAAGAAGGCTCAGGAGAAACGCCGTGACTTCACGGTGGACTGGGTGCATCTGAAGCTCAATGATCAGGCGCAGCGGACGGTGCTGTGCAAGGATCCGTTCCGGTCGGTGGACGAGCGGGTCGACAAACTGATCGCAGGTATGTAGCTGGAGACGGACGGGCGTCCCCTACGATCACGAACTGCCCGGTAATGTGGGTGCCCGCCCGTTGTTCGAGCCTGAGGATCCCCCTATGCGTCGTGTTGTCCTGTTGGCTGTTCCTGTGTTGCTGGGTTCTGTTCTTTCGGGCTGCAGTGGGGGTTCGGAGTCGCCTGCGGTGAAGGTGACCGGGGATTTCGGGGCTCGCCCTGAGGTGTCGTTCGGGAAGTCGGAGGCTCCTTCGGGGAAGTTCTCGTCGTCGACTCTGGTGGACGGTAAGGGTTCGAAGGTGGCGGACGGCGATCTCGTGATCGCTAACTATCTGGGTTACACGTGGTCGAAGTCGGGGTCGACGAAGTTGATCGCGACTTCGTATCAGGGTTCGACGCCGGGGGCGTTTCCGTCGTGGCAGCTGGTTCCGGGCCTGAAGAAGGCGCTGGGGGGCTCGCGGGTGGGTTCGCGGGTGCTGGCGGTGATTCCGCCGGCGGATGGTTATGGGGCGAAGGGGTCGCCGCGGTTGCAGATCGCGGGTGATGATTCGCTGGTGTACGTCCTGGACGTGATGGCGACGTACCGGCCGGGTGAGTCGGTGAAGGCGTCGGCGGGTCTGGATGAGCCGGGGTTGCCGAAGGTGTCTGCGGGTGCAGTCCCGGAGATCACGGTGCCGGTCGGTGCGGCTGCGCCGAAGAAACTGGTGGTGCGGACGGTGTCGGCGGGTTCGGGGCTGCCGGTCAAGGGCGGTCAGCTGCTGGCGATCCAGTATTCGGGTGCGCTGTGGCGGGACGGGAAGGTGTTCTCGTCGTCGTGGGTGGACCGGAAGGTCTATGCGAGTGTGATCGGCGCCAAGCAGGTGATCAAGGCGTGGGACGAGGCGCTGGTGGGGCAGAAGGTCGGGAGCCGGCTGCTGGTCGTGGCTCCGCCTGAGCTGGCTTATGGGGCCAAGGAGATGAAGATCAAGGGTTTGCCGAAGTACGGCATCAAGGCGAAGGACACCCTGGTGTACGTGATCGACGTTCTGGGTGCCTACTGAGGGTCCGTGGCGGTCGGCCACGGACCCTGGCCGTCACAGCAGTCGTGCCGTGTACCGTCCGGCGCTGGCGCAGGTGAGGAAGTAGGCGAGGTCGGCGTCGATGCGTCGGCCCATGGTCGACATGCGGACGCCCCAGTTTTTTTCCGCGGTGCGGATGGTCTCTTCGAGGCCGTCGATCTCGATCCGGGCGAGGTCGTGCCTGGCGGCGAGTCCGCTGGCCTGGGCGGTGACGCGAGCGCCGAAGCGGCCGGGCAGGACGGGGACGGGGATGGCTGCGCGGGCCAGGGCGACCCGGCCGTAGGCGGTGAGGCTGTGGTGGGAGATGCCGAGGTGGCGTTCGCGGAGGTCGCCTTCGGACACGCGCAGTGAGCCGACGGGGCGGCCGTGCAGGGTCGCGGTGGCGTTGACGGCCTCGCCGGCGCAGACACCGGAGAAGCCCCATGTGGTGCCGGTGCCGAGGTTGCCGGGGCCCTGGGCGAGGATGACGACGTCGGCGTTCAGGACATGCCGGGCGGCGAGCAGGCCGGTGTGGACGGTGACGGCTTCGAGGTCGCCGCCGAAGGCCTGGCCGACGGTGATGGTCGCGGCGAGTGCTCCGGCGTCCTTGAGCTGGGCGATCGACATGGAGAACCAGGCGGGGAGTGCTCCGCCGTCGGGCATCACGTAGACGACCCGGGCGTCGGGGCGGTGCTGGAGCAGCCCGGCGAGGAGGGCGGGGAGCGCCGAGTGCAGGTCGGCGACGATCACGGGCATGCCGTCGAGGGTGTCGGCTTCGGCGAGCAGTGCGTGGTGCGGGGAGTCCTGTTCGTCGACCCCCAGCACGGTGGCCTGCAGGGGGGTGTATCGGGCTTTGACCAGGTGGCCGGGGCCGGCGGGGTCGGGTGGGAGCCGGTCGGGGACGGCGATGACCATCGCATACCCTCCGGTGCCCAGGCCCATGGCCAGGGCGGTGGTGTTGAGCAGCACGGTGTCGCCGGGCTCGGGACGGCCGACGAGGGCGGGGTAGGCGAGTGCCCGTGCCACCGTCCCGTCGATCAGTACGTCGAGCTCGACCGACCCCGGCCACTCACGGCGGATGGTTTGGACTGTGCCTTTGCGCCATCGGATCACCTGCAGCACGGTAGCGTTTCGGAAGGGAAGAGGTGGTGAGGAAATGTCGCGGCGTAAGACGGATCGTCTGCTGCATCTGGTCGTCTGCCTGCTCGCCACGCGGCGGTACCTGTCGGCCGAGCAGATCAGGAAGGCCGTTCCGGGCTACCCCGACTCCGACGATGCGTTCAAGCGCATGTTCGAGCGCGACAAGGAGGAGCTGCGTGAGCTCGGCATCCCCTTGGAGGTCGGCAGCGACGATGACGATTCCGGCTACCGGATCCCCCCTCAGGCCTATGAGCTTCCGGAGATCCATCTGACCCCCGACGAGGTTGCCGTGCTCGGTCTGGCCGCGCGGGTGTGGGAGCAGACCAATCTCGCCGAGGCGGCTTCGGGTGCGTTGTTCAAGTTGCGTGCCGCGGGCATCGACGCGGATCCGGCCGGGGTGTCGGTGCTGGAGCCGAGAGTGGGCACGGATGAGCCGGCGTTTCCGGCGCTATATGAGGCGGTCCGGGATCTGCGTCCGGTCGCGTTCGACTACCAGGCGGTGGGCCGGAGCGGCCCGCAGCGCCGCCGGGTCGACCCGTGGGGGATCGTGTCGAGGCGCGGTCGCTGGTATCTGGTGGCCTTTGACCGGGTCCGTGGGGCTCAGCGGGTGTTCCGGCTGAGCCGAATTCTCGGTGAGGTGGTGCCGGACGGGCCTGCTGGCAGCATCGTGGTGCCCGAGGGCGTCGACATCAGGAAGATCGCGTTCGAGTGGAGTGACCAGCCGGCCGAGCGCCGTCCCGCGACGGTCAGGCTGCGCCGGGGTGCGGCCCAGGGCCTGCGCCGGTGGGCCACGGACGTGCGGCAGCTCGATGAGACCTGGGATCTGGCGTGCCTGAGTGTGTGGGATGCCGACTGGTTCGCCGCGAGCCTGGCCAGGTTCGCTGACGACGTGGTGGTGCTGGAGCCGCCGGACCTGCGTGAAGCCGTGATCCGTCAGCTCAAGGGGGTGCTGTCGTGAAGCCTGCGACGTTGCGGCCGGTGACATCCACGGACCGGTTGACCAGACTGTTGGCTCTGGTCCCGTATGTGATGAGCCGGGACACCGTCAGTGTCACCGAGGCGGCTGAGGCGTTCGGGGTGACCGAGAAGCAGTTGCGCGACGACCTCAATCTGTTGTGGTGTGTGGAGTTGCGTTCGCCGGACCCGTACTGCCCAATCGACCTGTCGTATGAGGGTGGTGACATCACCGTCAGCGAGGCGGAGTCGATCAGCCGGCCGCTGCGGCTGGGTGCGGACGAGGCCGCCGCGCTGCTGGTGGCCCTGCGGATGCTGGCGGAGCTGCCGGGTTCGCTGAAGGGCGAGACGCTCAGTCGGCTGATCGCGAAGCTGGAGGCGGCCGCGGGTGAGGCGGCGCGGACCAGCGGGCAGATGTCGGTCGAGGTCGACCGGCGGTCCGGGGCACTCGGGGTGATCCAGGAGGCGCTGGAGGCCGGGCGGCGGTTGCATCTGACGTACTACGTGGCGGGGCGGGACGAGAACACGACCCGGGACGTGGACCCGATGCGGCTGCTGGTGGTGGACGGGCGCTCCTACCTGGAGGGCTGGTGTCGGCGGGCCGAGGGGGTACGGCTGTTCCGGCTCGATCAGATCGTCGACCTGGTGGTGCTGGACGCGGCCGCGTCGGTGCCTGAGGAGGCTGAGCCGATCGATGTCAACAGTGGTCTGTTCCGGCCGTCGGTCGCCGATGTGCGGGTCACGCTCGAGCTGACCGCTTCGGGCCGGTGGGTTGCGGACTACTACCCGTGCGAGAGTGTCGAGGAGCGGGGGGAGGGGCGGTTGCGGATCGTCCTGCGGACCCCTGATCCGCGTTGGGTGCGGGGGCTGATGCTGCGGTTGGGCGATGCGGGGCGGGTCGTGGCACCGGCGGATCTGGCCGGGCAGGTGCGAGCCGATGCCGAAAGGGCCCTTGCCCTTTACGCTTGACCGGGGGTCGGTGCGCTACGGTGGTTTCGTGGCTTGGGCAATGGTTTGGGTTGGTCTGACGTTCGTTGGACTGAGTGTTCTGGCGTACTGTGCGGTGCAGGTCTTTATCGCGGTGCGTCGGCTCGGTAGCGAGCTGGATCGGACCCGGCGAAGGCTTGAGCCGTCCCAACTGGAGCTGAAACGGCAGGTAGACGCCCTGAAGGCACGCACAGAGTAACAAGCCCGCAGGTTTACCTGCCGGACGCGCTGTGTTGTTGCCAAGTGGGCGTACGATCGGCAGCAGTAGAATCTGCGGATAGGACTGACATGGATCTGGGCCCCTGGGAAATCGCGATCATTGCGGTGGTCGTGCTCGTGCTGTTCGGCTCTAAGAAGCTGCCGGACACCGCCCGTTCGCTGGGTCGCTCCCTGCGGATTCTCAAGTCGGAGACCAAGGGTCTCCGCGACGACGAGGAAACGCCCGTGGCTCCGGCCGCGACGGCACCGGTCGCCACTCCCGCTCCCACGCCGCAGCAGCGCGCCGCGCAGTTGCGTGAGGAAGCGGCACGACTGGAGAACCAGGCGGCGCTGGGCACCCCCGGTGAGGCGCTCAACGGCGTCCCCGTGGGTAACCCGGAGCAGAGCAACAAGACGTCCTGAAACCTCCCGTAAACCGAATAACCTAGGACGACCATGGGCCGCCGGGATACCGATCCCGAGGGCAGGATGCCCTTGCTCGAACACCTCCGTGAACTGCGGAGTCGTCTGCTCAAGGCGGCCGTGGGGCTGACCCTCGGCGCTCTCGTCGGTTTCTGGTTCTTCGACCCGATCTGGCAGTTCCTCCAGTCTCCCTACTGTGACCTGGACGTCAGCAAGGTCAACAAGGGTGCGGACGGGAAGACGTGCGGTCTGGTCACCAACGGACTGACCCAGGGTTTCTTCCTCTACCTGAAGATCTCCCTGATCGTCGGGGCGGTGCTGTCGTCACCGCTCTGGCTCTACCAGCTCTGGGCGTTCGTCGCGCCCGGTCTGCACCAGCGGGAGAAGCGCTGGACCTACACGTTCCTGGTCTGTGCGGTCCCGCTGTTCCTGCTGGGCGCCACGCTGTCGTACGTGACGCTCGACAAGGGCCTGCAGATCCTGCTGGGTTTCACTCCTGACGGGGTGCAGCCACTGGTCACGATCGACAGCTATCTCGGCTACATGATCGCGATGCTGCTGGTGTTCGGGATCACCTTCGAGCTTCCGCTCTTCGTGGTGATCCTCAACCTGGCCGGCGTGGTGAAGCACGAGAAGATCGCCAAGCACCGCCGGTCGATCATCTTCGGGCTGTTCGTGTTCGCCGCGGTGGCCACGCCCAGCGCGGACCCCTTCACCATGCTGGCGCTGGCACTGCCGACAGTGGTCCTGTTTGAGTTCGCGGAACTGATCGCCTTCTTCCACGACCGGCGCCACCGCGACGACGAGGAACTGTACGAGGGCCTCGACGACGACGAGATCTCGGTGATCGACGAGAGGCAGACCCCGGTCGACGGGCCGTCCTCGGTGGACGTGCCCTAGCACGGTGGGCTCTGAGCATCCCGGCAGCGTGACCGCCGGGGTTCTTCCATGTGTGGGCCCGGACGCGGCGGGCCTGCCCGTCAGGGTGCCGGTGGCTCGTCCGGCCCGGTCGGGAGGGTACTGATCCGTAACCGAGTGGGAATCGGTTGCCCGGAAACCCTAGGCTGGGGGTATGACCAGCCCCGCTGAGCGTTACGCGGCCCACAAAGCGAACGTGACCAAGAACGGGCCCGCCTTGCGGGAGTTCCGCGCTCTCTACGACTTCGAGTTGGACGAGTTCCAGTTGGAGGCCTGCCGGGCCCTGGAGAAGGGCGATGGAGTGCTCGTCGCCGCACCCACGGGGTCGGGCAAGACCGTGGTGGGGGAGTTCGCCGTCCATCTGGCCCTCAAGTCCGGCACCAAGTGCTTCTACACCACCCCGATCAAGGCGCTGTCGAACCAGAAGTTCGCTGACCTGCAGCGCCGGTACGGCGCGGCCAACGTGGGCCTGCTGACCGGTGACAACAGCGTCAACGGCGAGGCCCCGGTCGTCGTCATGACGACCGAGGTCCTGCGCAACATGCTCTACGCCGGCTCGGCGACCCTGGCGAACCTCGCCTACGTCGTCATGGACGAGGTGCACTACCTGGCGGACCGGTTCCGCGGCGCGGTCTGGGAAGAGGTGATCATCCACCTGGCCGAGTCGGTGCGGGTGGTGGCCCTGTCAGCGACCGTCAGTAACGCCGAGGAGTTCGGCGAGTGGCTGGTGGCGGTCCGCGGCGACACCGCCGTGATCGTCGACGAGCACCGGCCGGTGCCACTGTGGCAGCACATGCTGGTCGGCAACCGGCTGTACGACCTGTTCGTCGATACCGGCAAGAAGGAGGAGCGCGCCAAGGTCAACCCGGAGCTTCGCCGGATCTCCCTCGACGACGTGCGCAAAGCCAAGATCAACCAGGGGCGGCGGACCGGCCGGCAGCGCGACCACCGGCCGACCCGGTTCCGGCCGCCGCCGCGCTCGGACGTGATCGAGCGTCTCGACCGGGCCGGCCTGCTGCCGGCGATCACGTTCATCTTCAGCCGGGCCGGCTGCGAGGCCGCGGTCGCCCAGTGCCTGCAGTCGGGGCTGCGGCTGACCTCCCGCGAGGACGCCCGGGAGATCCGTGAGCTCGCCGAGGAACGCACCGTCGACATCCCCGCCCAGGACAAGCACGTGCTGGGCTACCACGACTGGCTGGCGGCGCTGGAGCGTGGCATCGCCGCCCACCATGCGGGCATGCTCCCGGTCTTCAAGGAGATCGTCGAGGAGCTGTTCATCCGGAACCTGATCAAGGCGGTGTTCGCGACCGAGACCCTGGCGCTGGGCGTCAACATGCCCGCCCGCACCGTGGTGATCGAGAAGCTCGACAAGTGGAACGGCGAGGCGCACACCGATCTGACCCCGGGGGAGTACACCCAGCTCATCGGGCGGGCCGGGCGGCGCGGCATCGACGTGGAGGGCCACGCGGTCGTGGTCTACCAGCCGGGCATGGACCCGGGTGCGGTCGCCGGCCTGGCCAGCACCCGCACCTACCCGCTGAACTCCAGTTTCCGGCCGTCCTACAACATGGCCATCAACCTGGTCGGCGCGGTCGGCAGGGAACGGGCCGCGACCCTGCTGGAGGAGTCGTTCGCCCAGTTCCAGGCCGACCGGGCCGTGGTCGGCATCGCCCGGCAGCTCCGCAAGGGGGAGGACGCCCTCGAGGGGTACGCCGAGGCCGCGGACTGCCACTTGGGCGACTTCATGGAGTACGCGGCACTGCGCCGCACACTGTCCGACGCCGAAGCGCGCCTGTCGCGCAACCGCGCGGGGAACCGCAAACTCGAGACGGCGCGGTCGCTGGACAAGCTCCGCCCCGGCGACGTGATCCTGGTGCCGGCGGGGCGCAGCTCCGGCCTCGCGCTGATCCTGGATTCCGGGCTGGCGAAGCGGTCGGACGGGCCCGCACCGCTGGTCCTGCTGGACAGCAGGCAGGTCAAGCGACTGACCCTGGCCGACTTCACCGCGCCGGTGGAGGCCATCGAGAAGATCCGCATCCCCAAGTGGTTCAGCCCGCGCAACCCCCAGCACCGCAAGGACCTCGCCTCGACGCTGCGCAACAAGGTCCCGAACCACGAGGTGAAACCCAAACGGGTCAGGGGTGGCGCGGACGAGGGCGACGACACCGAGATCAACCAGATCAGGGCGGCGCTGCGCCAGCATCCCTGCCACGGCTGTGACGACCGGGAGAACCACGCCCGGTGGGCCGAGCGCTACTTCCGGCTGGAGAAGGAGAACGAGGGCCTGCGCCGCCGGGTCGAGAACCGCTCCCAAGTGATCGCCCGGACCTTCGACCGGGTCTGCGGGGTGCTCGAGCAGCTCGGCTACCTCAAGAACGGCAAGGTCACCGTGGCCGGCAGCAAGCTCGGCCGGATCTACTCCGAGCTGGACCTGCTGACCGCCGAGAGCCTGCGTGAGGGCGTCTGGGAGGGCCTGACCCCGGCCGAGCTCGCCAGCTGTGTGTCGGCGCTGGTGTATGAGTCGCGGCAGCCCGATGACGCTGCTGCGCCTCAGACCCCCCCGGGCCGGGCCCAGGCGGCGCTCGTCTCGATGATCCGGCTCTGGGTGCAGCTCGAGGGCGTGGAGAAGGACAACGGGGTGGCGTTCCAGCGCGAACCCGACCTGGGATTCGCCTGGGCGGCGTTCCGGTGGGCCAACGGGCACGACCTCGACGCGGTGCTCACCGAGGCAGGGATGACCGCGGGCGACTTCGTCCGGTGCGTCAAACAGCTCATCGACCTGCTCGGCCAGATCGCCGACGCCGCCGGTGAGGGACCGCTGCGCGGCACCGCCCGCAAGGCCATGGACGCCATGCGGCGCAGCGTCATCGCCTATTCCTCGGTGACCTGACCT
>JBDSTJ010000479.1:0-7818 GCA_039928335.1 Streptosporangiaceae bacterium
CCTTGCGCCGACCGTCAGGTGGCGGCGGGAGCGGGGGCGGCGGGGCCGTCGCTCTTGAAGAGGTTGGTGACAGCGTCCTTGGTCTTGGTGCCCAGCTCGGTAACGACACCGGACTGCCAGAGCGCACCGAGGATCGCGACGGCGAGAATGAGCAGCGCCGCGTACTCCACCAGGCCGGCTCCGCGATCGTTCGTGCTGTTCTTCAGGCGCTCGACACGGTCGTGCATGAAGTTCTGCGTGGCCACGATGGCGGGGAGCATCTGGTTCATTCTCGGCCTCCGGTTCAATTCGCTCTGCTCTGTTGCGAATGACAATACGGAGAGGCAACCGCCCGCCCCAGGGTCCAGAGGCCTCATGACCCGAGGCTCCGGGGACCCTGGTGCGGGTGGGCCCAGGGGCCCAGAGGGGCCGGCTCACCGGGCCCCGTCCTCGGTGCCGAGCCACCGGGCGATGGCAGCGGCCCGAGAAACGACGCCGAGCTTGGCGTAGATCCGGTTCACGTGGTTCTTGACGGTCTTCTCCGCCAGGAAAAGCCGCCCGGCGATCTCGCCGTTGGACTGTCCCTGGACGATCAGCCGGGTCACCTCCTCCTCACGGGGAGACAGGCCGAACCGGCCCGAGTCGGTCCGCTCGGGTTCCCGAGGAGCCGGCGGCGGATCCTCCTGCTGCGAGGCCCCTGCCCGGACGATCCCGACGAGCGCGGAGACCGCGGCCGGCGACAGCGGGTTCGCGCCCTGCAGCGCGTCGGTCACGGCCTGGGTGAGCTGGGCGGCGGTGAACGCCCCGTGCACCAGATAGCCGGACGCGCCGTTCCCGATCGCCTGCCGGATCACCGCCGGATCGTCGGTGTAGGTCAACATGATCACCCGGGTGCTCCGGCTGAGGATCGCCACGGCCTCGACCCCGCCCATCAAGGGCATCTGAACGTCGAGGAAGACCAGGTCGGGCTGGAGCACTTCGGCGAGCTTGAGCGCGGTGAGACCGTCGCCGGCCTCGCCCACCACCTGCATTCCGGAGGCCTCGAGCAGGGACATGAGCCCGGATCGCACCACCAGATTGTCGTCCACCACCACCACACGGGGTGTTTCCATCGGTCAGTGCACCTCCGCTAGCGGGCGTTCCGGAGCCAGGCTCGGGAAACGCGCAATGACAGTCGTGCCGGTGCCTGGCACGCCGACGACCTCGACCCGGCCACCGGCTCTCCTGGTCCGTTCGTGCAGGCCGACAAGGCCGTAGTGCCCGTTCCTCGCCAGGGCCGAGAGCTCGCTCGCCTCGAAACCGCTGCCGTCGTCCTTGACGGTGAGGACGATCGCGTCCGCCTCGGCTCGGAGGCTCACCTCGACCCGCTGCGCGCCCGCGTGCCGCGCCACGTTGGTCAGCGACTCCGACAGCACCGCCATCGCCTCGTACCGGCTGAGCAGCGGAAGCTCGACGTCCTCGTCGGTGACGCACGCGACCTCGACACCGTGCTGCTCCCCCCACCGGGCGGTGATCTCGCGCATCGCCTCGGGCATCGACCTGGTGAAGGTGTCCTCGCGGAGCTCGGTCAGCAGGTCGTGGGCCTCCCTCGAGGCGATCTCGGTGGCCGCGGCGATCCGCTCGGCCTCCACCACGGCCCGGTCGCGGTCCTTGGCGACCCACAGCGGCAGCGCGGCGGACGCGAGCGCGATGCCGCGCAGGGTCTTGGCGAGCGAGTCGTGCATCTCCCGGGCGAGCCGGCTGCGTTCGTCGGCCGCCGCCGCCGCGATCTCCGCCTGGCGCTGGGCAGCCACGATCCGTTCCTGCTGGAGCAGCAGGCGGCGCAGCGCCACTCCGGCGAAGCCGAACAGCGGGTAGAACAGCGGCTGCCCCAGCGCGGACTGGAAGGTGGCCTGGGCCAGGCCGTCGGAACCCATCGTCAGGTAGTAGCAGACCATCTGGAAGAACGACACGGCGAGCATGCCGCGCAGCTCGAACAGCAGACCGGCGGTCACCGCGGTCGTCACCGTGGCCAGCAGGTAGGGCCCGGTGATGCCGCCGAGGCTGAGGATCACGAAGGAGATGCAGACGTCGATCGCGACGAGCAGCGGGTGCTCGAACAGCGCCCGGACGATCGGCGTCCAGAAGGTCATGGCGAGCCAGGACAGCGCCACCGCGGCGAGGACCAGGAGCACGGTCGAGAACGACATCTCCTCCGCGGGGATCAGAAGCAGAGTGATCGCCGTGATGAGGACCCGGACCTGCATGAGGACCCGGAAGGTCTCACCGACCCCGACCGGCACGTCGACTCTGTCCCTGTCACTGTCCACCGAAGATTCCTCCGACGTTCACGCCTGAACCGAAGAACATCGCGCCGAGGACGATCAGCATCAGGCTCGGCAGCGTCAGCGCCGTCGACACGGCGGTGATCCTGGGGGTGATCCGCTGCGCCTTGCGCTTGGCGCGCTGCGCCGACTCCCTGCGCATGTCCGTGCTGATATCGACCAGCGCCGAGGTCAGCGGCGCACCGAGCTCCTCGGCCTGGAGCAGGGCGGTGACGAACTGGTCGAGCGCCGGTGAGCTGTTGCGGGTGCGGAGGTCCTCGAAGGCGTCGCGGCGCGGGGTGCCGAGCTCCATCTGGCGCAGCGCCACATTGAACTCCTCAGCGAGGGCGCCCGGCATGCTGTCGTTGACCCGGGCGAGGGCGTGCCGGAAGTTCAGGCCGGCCGACACCGTGACCGTCAGCACGTCGAGGAAGTCGGGCATCATCCGGTCGATGGTGTCCTGCCGGCTCTGGATCCGGCTGAACAGCAGGAACTCCTTCTGGAAGATCCCGAGCAGGCAGATCGCGCCGATGAAGGTGGAGCCGTTGAGGAACAGGAAGAGCCCCAGCCCGCCGAACAGGACCAGGTAGCCCGCGCTCTGCCGACAGTAGGACTCCACGGTCATCCCGCCGGGACGGCCGGCCCGGTCGATCCGCCGACGGATCTTGGACCTGCGGGAGGCCATCAGGTCCATCGCGATCCCGGTCAGCGGCCTGCCGAGGCGGTCCGCGATCGGGTCGAGCACGAACAGGTCCGACTTCTGCTTCTTCTTGGGCTCCTTCGAGCTCTCCGTCATCACCCGGTCGTCGGCGGTCCGCATGACGAAGCCCCAGACGCCGATGAGGACGCTGGCCGCGGCACCCAGACCCATCAGGAAGATTGTCATCTCACACGTCGATTCTGGTGATGCCGCGGATGATCACGAGGCTGAGGATGAAGAAGCCGGCGGCGGCGGCCAGCATGATCTGCCCGATGAGGTCCTCGCTCATGTTCCGCAGGGCGTTCGGCGAGATCAGGTTGACCATGAGGATCGCGCCGAGGCCCAGACCGCCGATGGCGTAGTTCGTGACGACCGCCTCGCCCATGATCGTCTTGACCTCGCGGCGGATCTCCTTGCGCTGCTCCAGGGTGCCGGCGATCTGCCGGAGCGCCGTGACGAGCGAACCACCGGCACGCGCCGAGACCACCAGGGTCGAGACCAGCACGGCGAGCTCGCGTGAGGGCAGGCGCTCGCCCAGTTCACGCAGCGCGTCCTCGACCGACTGGCCCAGCCGCAGCGCGTCCGCGGTGTGCTTGAGCTCCGAGCGCGCGGGCTCCGCCAGCTCCTCGGTCGCGATCTCGAGCGCGGTGCGCAGCACCAGACCGGCCGAGGTCGCGTTGGACAGCACCCGGGCGAGTTCGGGCAGCTGGGCGATGAACTCCTCCTTGCGCCGCTCCTCCTTGCGCCGGAGGAATCCGAAGAAGATGAAGCCGACACCGACCGCGGCGGCGACCCCGAACACCGGGGCCACCCAGCTGCCGATCAGGAACACCGTGCCGAGGATCCCCGCGGTCATCAGTGCGAGAAAGGACAGCACGGAGATCCGCACACCCGAGGCGACGATGCGCTTGGCGACCTTCTGCCCGACCTCGGTACGGCGGATCGCCGAGTCGAGCCTGGCCACCGGTCCGGCGACCTTCCGATCGCCCTCCATGTGGGAGCGCCCGGCCAGCCGGCGGCGCTGCTCCCAGCCGTTGAACAGGTCGTTGAGCGCCAGGACCAGCAGGACCAGCGTGCCTGCGAGGACCGCGAGGATGCCCTGTTGACTCATGTGATCTCCCGGTGGACGGTCGGCTCGTCGCCGACACCGAACATGGCGGGCACCCCTTCGCCGGCACCGAACAGGCGCTCGGCGACCATCTTGGGCAGCGCGTGGTGGCGGAAGTCGCCGCGCATGATCCGGTCGGGACCGGTCGGCTGCGCGTCGAACTCCAGGACGGTCTGGAGCGTGAACAACTCCCTGCGCCGGGAGGACACCACGGAGATCTCCCCGATCCGCCGCGAGCCGTCCGAACCCCGGACCAGGTGCACGATCACGTCGATGGCGTTGTTGATCTGGTCGCGCACCGCCTCGAAGGGCAGTTTGACGTCGCTCATGCTGGCCAGCGTCTGCAGGCGGTAGATCGAGTCCTCGGCGGAGTTGGCGTGCACGGTCACCAGCGAGCCGTCGTGGCCGGTGTTCATCGCCTGGATCATGTCGAGGGTCTCGCCGCCGCGGACCTCACCGACGATGATCCGGTCGGGCCGCATGCGCAGGGCGTTGCGGACCAGGTCACGGATGGAGATCTGGCCCTTGCCCTCGATGTTGGGCGGCCTGGACTCCAACGGGATCACGTGCTCCTGCTTGAGCTGCAGCTCGGCCGAGTCCTCGATGGTGACGATGCGCTCGTGCTCGGGGACGAACGCCGACAGCGCGTTCAGCAGCGTCGTCTTGCCCGTGCCGGTACCGCCGGCGATCACCATGTTGAGCCTGGAGCGCACGAAGGCCGATAGCAGCAGCCCGGTGGGCTCGTCCATCGTCCCCTTCTCGACCAGCTCCTCGATCGTGTAGGCGCGCGGGAAGCGCCGGATCGTGAGGATCGGGCCGATCAGGGACAGCGGCGGGATGATGACGTTGACGCGTTCGCCGGTGGGCAGGCGGGCGTCGACCATCGGGCTCGACTCGTCGACCCGGCGGTTGACCTGCGCGACGATCCGGTCGATGGTCTGGTACAGCTGCTCGACGCTGGTGAACGTGGTGTCGATCCGCTCGACCCGGCCCGCGCGTTCCACGAACACGTGGTCAGGGCCGTTCACCATGATCTCGGTGACGGACTCGTCGGCGAGCAGCGGTTCGAGGACGCCCAGGCCCAGGGCCTCGTCGACGACCCGGCGGATGAGCGCGGCGCGTTCGCCCGCCGACAGGACCGGGCCCTCCCGCGCGATGATGATCCCGCTGATCTTCTCCAGCCGGGCCCTGCGCTGGGCGACGTTGAGGGTGGACAGTTCGTCGAGGTTGGTCTCCTCGAGCAACCGCTGGCGCCAGTGCGCGACACCGACGCTGCTGACCCGGTCGGTCGACAGCCGGTCGTCCTCGAGGCGGTCCTTCAGTCCCACTGGCTATCCCATCGGCATGGTGACGGTGCGGTCAACGGTCAGTTCGAAAGGAATTCCCGGCCAGAGCAGGGGCACCGTGGCGTGCACCGAGCAGACGACGTCGCCGTCCTTGTCCTGGGCGGTGACGCGCTTGTCGTTGAGCCAGCCCGGCATGGCGTTCATCGCCGCGGCGTGACAGGCGTTCGCGTCATATTTCTGCCCGGCCTCACGGGCGCCGGTGCGGACCGCGTTTTCCACGCGTTCGACGGTCATCGAACTCATCAGTGCCTCGAACAGGAAGAGAATGAGGAAGAGGACGACCGGCAGGAACGCCGCGTACTCCACCAGTGCCACTCCCTCGTCGTCCTTCACCGGTCCCCCTCGGTAACGACCTTGGCCTTGGCGGTGACGTCGAGTCCGGTGCGGAATCCGGGGAGCACGAGCGGCGTGTCGATGGTGACCGTCACATAACCGCCGCCGACCACCATGCCGAAGTGCTGCTCGTTGCCCCACTTGCCGGAAATGCGGGCGACCGTGCGTTTGCGTACCTCTGCCCTGGCCTCCGGGGTGTCATAGCCGAGCACCGCCACCGCGCGTGCTCCCTCATTGGCCGCATGCGAGGCATACATCGAGGTCATTCCGGTCACGATGGCCTGCCACACCAGCAGCAGCAGCACGATCAGGAAGGGCACGACCGCGCCGAACTCCGTCAGCACCGTGCCCCGGTCGGACTCGGGCGGCGGCTGCACGCTGGGCGCCTCGAACAGGTCGGTCTCCTTGGCGATCGCCAGGATCGCCCTGCGGAAGCCGGCGTCCTTGACCGCGATCGGCGAGCCGGTGTTGGCCGCCTCCTCCAGCGCCCGGAACCCGGCGGGCACGGTGCTGGTCAGCAGCTTCACCCCGAGCATCTTGCGGGCGAGCTCGGGCTGGATCTCATGCCGTTTGTCGTGCCGGTTCAGCAGCACGGTCACGTCCTCGTCCTTGCGGATCTGGAGCCTTCGCCAGAGGTTCACCAGCCGCTTCGCCGAGCGGATCGCGGGCAGGTCGGGGGTGACGGTGATCAGTACGATGTCGGCCAGTTCGACCGCCATCGCGGTGCCCTCGGACGCCTGCGAGCCACAGTCGACGATCACCACGTCGTAGCGGGACCGCACGGCCGCGAGGATCTGCCGCACAGCACGCGCGGTCACGTCCTCGGCCTGCTCACCGTCCTCGGGTGCGAGCAGCAGGTGCGGCCCGTCGCGGTGCACGAACAGCGCCTCGGACAGGATCGCGCCGTCGAGGTCGTCGGCGGCCCTGACCAGGTCGGCGATGCTCCGCCGGTGCTGGACGTCCATGTACGTCGGGATGTCGCCCTTCTGCAGGTCCATGTCGACCAGGCAGACGCTGCGCTTGGCCGCGACGGCGACCGCGAGGTGCACGGCGAGTGTGGTGGCGCCGGTTCCGCCCTTGGCCCCGCAGATCGCGAGCATGGTGCCGAGCCGGCCGGGCATCGGGTTGCCGGTCGAGGAGTCGAAGTGCCGGCGCATCGTGCGCGACCACTCCGAGGCGGCCACGATCCGGCTCTGCAGTTCCGCCAGCGTCGGCTCGTTGGAGATGACGCCGCGGGCGCCCGCCCCCATCGCGGCGGCGTAGGTCTCCGCGGTCGCCTCCTGGGCGATCAGGACCACGGCGAGCTGCGGGTGGCGCAGTCCTAGCTCTCTGATCAGGTCCAGGGCCGGCAGCGGCCCCAGCGCCTGGTGCACCAAGACCACGTCGAGGTCGGGGACGCCGGCCACGGCCTGGACGACGTCGTTGGAGTTGACCTCGATGCCGAGTACCTCGACTTCGGGGATCTCCTGGAACTGGGCCGCGAGAGCCGCGCCGAGCGCGCGGTCCTCGGTACCGAGCAGAACCTGAATGGACACTAGGGAGCCACCACCGCGTCGCAGATCTGCCCCACCGGCGGCGGGGTGCTGTCGGTGCCGCCGATGAGCGCCAGGCGGACCTTGCTGGCGAAGCTCTCGGCGTAGGTCAGGCGGAGACTGTCGGCGGCGCTCAACGCGAACGTGATCGGCACGACCTCGCTGGTCTTGGCGGTTTCGCCGGCCCGCTGGGAGGTGAGCTGCCCGACCTGGATCACCTTGGCCATCCGGATGATCCGGGTCGCGCACGCCCTGCGTTTGGCCTGAGCCTGGAAGGTGCCGTAGATGTCGACGATCGAGCCGGGGTGGACCTTGCCGGCCACGCCGGTCTCCGCGTCGATGATGATGGCGATCTCGCGCTGTCCCGGCTGGAGCTCGGGCGCGGTGACCAGCATCCCGTACTGGAGGTAGGCGCCGACCGGCAGGTCCGCGCCCGCCACCTGCCCGTTCAGCGCGGAAATGTCAGTGATCATGGTCTTGGGGGTCCACTTCTGTGGGACCCGGACCTTCTGGAACA